>NZ_JBLKBZ010000018.1:0-81381 GCF_047530935.1 Enterobacter sp. 03-F-07-AD-ECC
TTTTCGCTGCGGCGCGGGGTGTGCATATTACGCTTTCCCGCTTCAGAGTCAAGCGTTTAATTTGCTTTTCTCTGCTGACCCGGCGGCGTGTGTGCCGTTGTTCCGTGTCAGTGGAGGCGCATTATAGGGAGTTATTCTGAAGTGACAAGCACAAAATACAAAAAACTTTTCGTTCGCTCACTTTTCAAACTCCACGCTTAAATACGCCGCGATTCGGGTGATAAATGCGCGATTTCCCGGGCAAAACTGCTCACCTGCGTCCAGTCGGTATAAACCACTTCTTTACGCGTATCGGTTTCACCGCCGGTCATTTTCATAATCAGCCGAATCATAAAGCGGTCATACCAGCGATAGCGGGGATAACGCAGCGCCCCTGCAAAGACGGCACACACGTCTGGCTGCCATGGCGAATTCAGCAAAAACTTGCGCGTGTAGCTGTTGGTCTGCGGTGTACGCTTTTCAGGTTTGCGGGCCACCAGATTGACCGAGTAGAACGCCCCGGGCAGCTTATTGAGCGCTGCCGTATGCTTTTTCACAAAGCGATCCAGCGCAGGATGGAAATGCCCGTAACGGATAGACGCCCCAATCACCACGCGGTCGTAATCCTGCCAGGCGATTTGCTCCGTACGGTTCAGGTTCACCACATCAGAGTAAATGCCCAGCTCTTGTAGTTCAGAAGCCAGATAAGAGGCAATCTCACGCGTTTGCCCGTCTCGCGTAGAGAATAGAATAAGTGTTTTCACCGACGACTCCTTACTCGCGCCAGAATGTTGGGGTGAACAGCACCAGCAGCGTAAAGACCTCAAGACGCCCAAACAGCATATTGGCGATTAGGATCCATTTCGCGACCGGGTTCATACTGGCAAAGTTATCCGCCACGACCCCCAGGCCAGGCCCGAGGTTATTAAGTGTTGCCACAACGGACGCAAAGGCAGAGAAATCATCCACCCCCGTCGCGATGATTGCCAGCATACTGACGATAAAGACCAGGGCATACGCCGAGAAGAATCCCCACACCGCTTCGAGAATACGTTCCGGCAGGGCACGGTTGCCCAGCTTGATGCTATAGACTGCATTTGGGTGAACCAGGCGTTTTAATTCACGGTTCCCCTGCTTGAAGAGCAGCAGAATACGAATCACCTTCAGGCCACCGCCCGTCGACCCTGCGCAACCACCAATAAATGCCGAGCACAGCAGCAGCACAGGCAGGAACAGCGGCCAGCGTGCAATGCTGTCCGTGGTAAAACCTGCGGTTGTCGCCATCGACACCACCTGGAAGAACGCCTGGTTTAGCGTGGTCAGCGCCGAGTTATAGACATCGTGGAACCAGAGCACCAGCGTACAGATGACCACCAGCGTGAGCTGGACGCCAATAAACATACGGAACTCCGGGTCGCGCCAGTACACCTTCAGGCTACGTCCGCTGAGTAATGAGAAGTGTAGACCGTAGTTACAGCCGGAGATCAGCAGGAAAATAGCAATAATGGTGTTGATCGTTGGACTATCAAAGTAGCCCACACTGGCATCGTGGGTAGAGAACCCGCCGATGGCGATTGTCGCGAAGCTGTGCCCGATGGCATCGAACGCGGGCATACCGGCAAACCACAGCGCCAGCGCACAGGCAACGGTCAGTAAAACATAAATCAGCCACAGGGTCTTCGCCGTCTCGGCAATACGCGGGCGCATCTTGTTATCTTTCAGTGGCCCCGGCATTTCTGCCCTGTACAACTGCATGCCCCCGACGCCCAGGATAGGAAGGATGGCCACCGCCAGAACAATGATCCCCATACCACCGAACCATTGCAGCATCTGGCGATAAAAGAGAATGGCGTGGGGTAACGAATCCAGCCCAACCAGCGTAGTCGCGCCGGTAGTCGTTAAGCCGGAGAAGGATTCAAAAAAGGCATCCGTGATGCTCAGATTGGGCTGTTCAGAGAAGATAAAGGGCAGCGAACCGACGCTTCCCAGCACCGTCCAGAACAGCACCACAATCAGAAACCCTTCACGTGATTTCAGCTCACCTTTCTGACGACGGTTTGGCCACCACAGCAGCGAGCCAATCGCCAGCGCAACAAAGAAGGTCTGGGTAAATGCCCGCCCCGCGCCGTCCCGGTAGATAAGCGCCACCAGTCCTGGGAGAATCATCGTCCCGGAAAAAAGTATGACCAGCAGTCCAACGATTCGGGTTATGGCACGAAAATGCATCTCTGCCGCTTCCTTTGGTATTCAAAAAGTGAGGTGGGGATTATTCTTCAATCGGCAGCAATTGCAACGAACCGCGACTAAAATCCGCCAGTTTTGCCGAAAAAGCAGCCTGTTCAGCCTGAGGAAGCGCCACGCGCAATTGCACCATTGCCTGGTAATCACTGTGTGCAATCACACCGTTAAACTGTTTAAGCAGCGCTTCGACACCCGATAGCTGGGCGTAGTCGCACAACAAAGTATATTCGGTGAGTGGCGTTTTGCGGGTAGTGACCAACATATTAAGCGCCTGCTGTACGCCCCCGCCATACGCTTTCACCAGCCCACCGGTACCTAATAGAATGCCGCCGTAGTAGCGAACAACCACGGCGGTGATTTCACCCACGCCACTGCCCATGAGCTGGGAAAGCATAGGTTTGCCGGCAGTACCCGCCGGTTCACCGTCATCAGAAAAACCCAGCTGCTGCGAATCGTCTGGCGGCCCGGCGACCCACGCCACGCAGTGGTGACGGGCGTCGGGATGCGCAGCGCGGACAGACTCAACAAACGCCTTTGCCGCCTCTACGCCATCGGTATGTGCCAGCAGCGTAATAAAGCGGCTTTTCTTGATTTCTTCAACAAAGGTGACCGGCTCAGCCGGTATCAGCCAGCTTTCCATCAGGCCAGCTTCAGGTCTCGCGTCATATTCTCGATACCGTTCTCATGAATCACGACGTTATCTTCGATACGAATACCGCCAAACGGTTTCAGCGCGTCAATTTTTTCCCAGTTGAAGTGCTTGCTGAACTGACCTTCGCGCCATGGCGCTAACAGCGATTCGATAAAGTAGATACCCGGCTCGATGGTCAGCACCATGCGCGGCTCAAGGATACGCGTGCAGCGCAGGTAAGGATATTTAGACGGCGCGGCGAGGTGCGTGCCGGTATCATCCTGCATAAAGCCCGCAACATCATGAACCTGCAGACCCAGCTGGTGGCCGATGCCGTGCGGCATAAAGGGCCCGGTCAGATCGTTTTCGACCATCGCCTCTTCGCTCATGTCTTTCACGATCTGGTGTTTACGCAGCAGTTTAGCGATGCGCTGATGGAACTGGATATGGTAATCCACATAGCTGGTTCCGGCTTTCATGGTGCTGATAAGCGCCAGTTGCTCATCGTTAACGTCTTTAATCAGATGCGCAAAATCGGTATCCGCATTGGCCGCCCAGGTACGGGTCAGGTCAGCCGCGTAGCCGTTGTACTCTGCGCCTGCGTCCAGCAGGAAGCTGCGCATCTCAGACGGCACATGGTGATCCAGTTTGGTGTAATGCAGAACAGAGGCATGCTCATTCAGGGCGACGATGTTGCTGTAAGGCACATCGGTGTCACGGTGACCGGTCGCGGTGAGGTACGCCTGATTGATATCGAACTCGCTCATACCGGACTGGAAGGCTTCATGCGCTGCACGGTGACCATTCACCGCCGTTTTTTGCGCTTCACGCATGCAGTAAAGTTCGTAGTCGGTTTTATACGCGCGGTAATAGTGCAGGAAATCCAGCACCCCTTTCGGGTTGAGTTTGTCTGCCGGGATATCCAGACCCAGCGCACGCTCCGGGACCGGGCCAATGTAGGCAATATTGCCACGCGCGGCAGGCAACTGGCTGCCAATACCGTCGGCTTTTGGTAAAGCCATGACGTCCACTTCTTCTGTCCAGAAGCTGGTCGGCAGCGGCTCAACGTTGTGCCAGTAATCCACAGGCAGATAGAACCACAGTTTCGGCTTGTTCACGCCATCCACCAGCAACCAGCAATTTGGCACCTGTGTTACCGGCACCCAGGCTTTAAACTGCGGGTTAACCTTAAACGGATACGCATGGTCATCCAGAAAGGTATTCATCAGCTCGCCAGAGTGGATTAACAGCGCATCCAGCTTAAAGCGGGCAAGTACATCACGGGTACGTTCCTGTAGGGTAACGATATGATTTTTATAAAGCGAAGCCAGTGAGTCCATCATTCTTCCTTTCGTTTTTTTGACCTCAAGTCCTCGCATCTTAGCACACCTGTCTCCGGCTGCGTGATTTCCACCGACCGTGATCAATGCAGCAATTTCTTAATGAGTAATTTGCATTTTATTAACACAAATCCCACACTCCGACTCATCTGGTATGACCAGATCCACTTGCTGGATTCAGGAGACTGACATGCTCTACAAAGGCGACACCCTGTACCTCAACTGGCTGGAAGATGGCATTGCCGAACTGGTGTTCGATGCCCCCGGCTCAGTCAACAAGCTTGATACCGCGACGGTGGCCAGTCTTGGCCAGGCGCTGGATGTACTTGAAAAACAAACTGATTTAAAGGGGCTGCTGCTGCGCTCGAACAAAGCGGCCTTTATTGTTGGTGCCGATATCACCGAATTTCTTTCACTGTTCCTGGTGCCTGAAGAACAGCTGAGCCAGTGGCTGCACTTTGCCAACAGCGTCTTTAATCGTCTGGAAGATCTGCCTGTCCCGACCCTTTCCGCCGTTAACGGCTACGCGCTGGGCGGCGGCTGTGAATGCGTGCTGGCCACCGACTACCGCCTCGCCACGCCGGATCTGCGCATCGGCCTGCCGGAAACCAAACTGGGCATTATGCCGGGCTTTGGCGGCTCCGTACGTATGCCGCGCATGCTGGGTGCCGACAGCGCGCTGGAAATTATTGCCGCAGGTAAAGATGTTGGCGCAGAGCAGGCGCAAAAAATCGGCCTGGTTGATGGCGTCGTGAAGCCAGAAAAACTGATTGAAGGCTCCCTCGCCATTCTGCGTCAGGCCATTAACGGCGATCTCGACTGGAAGGCCAAACGCCAGCCGAAACTGGAGCCGTTAAAGCTCAGCAAGATTGAAGCAGCCATGAGTTTCACCATCGCCAAGGGCATGGTGATGCAGACGGCGGGTAAACACTACCCGGCGCCGATCACGGCGGTGAAAACTATCGAAGCCGCAGCCCGCTTTGGCCGTGACGAAGCCCTGAAACTCGAAAACCAGAGCTTTGTCCCGCTGGCACATACCAATGAAGCCCGCGCGCTGGTGGGTATCTTCCTCAACGATCAGTTCGTGAAAGGCAAAGCAAAACAGCTGACGAAAAACGTTGAGACGCCAAAACATGCGGCGGTACTTGGCGCTGGCATTATGGGCGGCGGCATCGCTTACCAGTCCGCCTGGAAGGGCGTGCCGGTGGTGATGAAAGACATCAGCGAGAAATCCCTGACGCTGGGGATGACCGAAGCAGCCAAGCTGCTCAATAAACAGCTGGAACGCGGCAAAATTGACGGTCTGAAACTCTCAGGCGTGATCTCTACTATCCAGCCCGTACTGGAATACACCGGTTTTGACCGCGTCGATGTGGTGGTTGAGGCCGTGGTAGAGAACCCGAAAGTGAAGAAAGCGGTGCTGGCCGAAACGGAAGAGAAAGTGCGTCCGGAGACCGTACTGGCCTCTAACACCTCGACGATTCCGATTAGCGAGCTGGCAAGCGTCCTGAAGCGCCCGGAAAACTTCTGCGGAATGCATTTCTTCAACCCGGTGCATCGCATGCCACTGGTCGAAGTGATCCGCGGCGAAAAAACCTCTGACGACACCATCGCAAAAGTGGTGGCGTGGGCCAGTAAGATGGGCAAAACCCCGATTGTGGTCAACGACTGCCCGGGCTTCTTCGTCAACCGCGTACTGTTCCCTTACTTCGCTGGTTTCAGCCAGCTGCTGCGCGACGGCGCGGACTTCCGCAAAGTCGACAAAGTGATGGAAAAACAGTTCGGCTGGCCGATGGGGCCGGCGTATCTGCTAGATGTGGTTGGCATTGATACCGCGCATCACGCGCAAGCGGTTATGGCGGCGGGCTTCCCACAGCGCATGCAGAAAGATTATCGCGATGCGATTGACGCCCTGTTTGACGCCAACCGCTTTGGTCAGAAAAACGGTCTGGGCTTCTGGCGCTATAAAGAAGACAGCAAAGGCAAACCGAAGAAAGAAGAAGATCCGGCGGTGGATAGCCTGCTGGCCGGGGTTAGCCAGCCAAAACGTGACTTCACGGACGATGAAATCATCGCCCGGATGATGATTCCGATGATCAACGAAGTGGTGCGTTGCCTGGAAGAAGGCATTATCGCCAGTCCGGCAGAAGCCGATATGGCGCTGGTCTATGGCCTGGGCTTCCCTCCGTTCCACGGTGGCGCGTTCCGCTGGCTGGATACGCTCGGCAGCGCCCGCTATCTCGATATGGTGCAGCAGTATCAGCACCTCGGCCCGCTGTATGACGTGCCGGAAGGGCTGCGTAATAAAGCGCGCCATAACGAATCCTATTACCCAGCAGTTGAGCCAGCCCGTCCGGTTGGCGAGCTGAAAACGGCTTAAGGAGTCACAATGGAAAAGGTTGTCATTGTTGATGCGATTCGCACCCCGATGGGCCGTTCAAAAGGCGGCGCATTCCGTAACGTGCGCGCAGAGGATCTCTCAGCGCACCTGATGCGTAGCCTGCTGGCGCGTAATCCGGCGCTGGACCCGGCTGCGCTCGACGATATCTACTGGGGCTGTGTGCAACAGACGCTTGAGCAGGGCTTCAACATCGCCCGCAATGCTTCGCTGCTGGCGGAGATCCCACATTCGGTGCCGGCAGTTACCGTCAACCGTCTGTGCGGCTCCTCAATGCAGGCACTGCATGATGCGGCGCGTATGATCATGACCGGTGACGCGCAGGCCTGCCTGGTCGGCGGCGTGGAGCACATGGGCCATGTGCCAATGAGCCACGGGGTCGATTTCCACCCGGGCATGAGCCGTAACGTGGCGAAAGCCGCAGGAATGATGGGCCTGACCGCTGAAATGCTGTCCCGCCTGCACGGAATTAGCCGTGAAATGCAGGATACCTTCGCCGCGCGTTCTCATGCTCGTGCATGGGCCGCCACGCAATCCGGCGCGTTTAAGAATGAGATCATCCCGACCGGCGGCCATGATGCTGATGGCGTTCTGAAGCAGTTCAGCTACGACGAAGTGATCCGCCCGGAAACCACCGTTGAAGCGCTATCCACCCTGCGCCCGGCGTTTGACCCGGTCACCGGTACGGTCACGGCAGGTACCTCGTCGGCGCTGTCTGACGGAGCGGCCGCGATGCTGGTAATGAGCGAAAGCCGCGCCCGCGAGCTGGGGTTAACGCCTCGCGCCCGGGTGCGCTCAATGGCGGTGGTAGGCTGCGATCCTTCTATCATGGGTTACGGCCCGGTTCCGGCCTCGAAGCTGGCGCTGAAGAAAGCGGGATTGACCACCAGTGATATCGACGTGTTCGAGATGAACGAAGCCTTCGCCGCGCAGATCCTGCCGTGCATTAAAGATCTGGGGCTGATGGAGCAGATCGACGAGAAAATTAACCTCAACGGCGGCGCGATCGCCCTCGGTCACCCGCTGGGCTGCTCCGGGGCGCGTATCAGCACAACGCTGATTAACCTGATGGAACGCAAAGACGCGCAGTTTGGTCTGGCAACGATGTGTATTGGGTTGGGTCAGGGTATCGCAACGGTGTTTGAGAGAGTGTAAGGCTATAACGTAGGCCCGATAAGCATCGCGCCATCGGGCTTTTGCCGGGAGGTGCTGCGCTTTCCCGGCCTACGAGAGGTACCTCGCCGCAAGTGACGCCATTTGCGAAGAGAGACAGTTTAGTTGCCGTTCTTCCCGCCTGTCAGGGGCGGGTTTTTTATTTAGATAAACGCAAAAGCATCGCCAAACAGACGATCTTCACGCGCATCTCGTTCGTTACAGAACAGGTCACGGGCAATTTTCGCCATCTCAAAGCGGCCAGCGATATAGATATCGTGCCCTGCCAGCGTGCCATGATCCTGCAGTACCGCCGTCAGCACTGTGCCGCTACGCCCACGCCAGCCCTCTTCCGGCTGCTCAACCACCGGTTCAACACGCAGGTTGGGATGGTTAACGCTCAGCGCTTCAAGCTCAGAGAGATCGTAGAGATGTTTCTCTTCGCGGCCACCCCAGTAGATAGTGATATCACGGTTCGGGTTACGCGCCAGGGCCGTCAACAGAATAGAGCGCACGTAGGAGAAGCCTGTACCACCGGCAATCAGGATCAGCGGACGGTCTTCATCGTCACGCAGCCATGCATCACCGTGTGGAATATCCACCACGATCTCGCGCTCTTTAAGAATGCGGTCCATGACGGCCATTGCATACAGGTTAAGCTCTGACGCACCAATATGAAGCTCAATAAATTCCTGCTCCGCTGGCGTTGAGGCCATAGAGAAAGGACGCTTATCACGTTCATCCATCACGACCATCAGGTACTGACCAGCACGGAAAGAGAATGCCGCTTCAGGCACTAAACGGACGCGATATACGGTGTCGGTGATAGCATCTACCGAGGTCACTTTACAGCTTAAGGTTGTCATTCGCTCTCTCTGTCGGGAAGTCTATAGGGCTTAACGGTCAGCCTGCGGTTTACCGTTATTCATTATGGCCAGTTCGTCCCAGATCGCGTCAATTCGCGCGGTCACAGCAGGATCTTTCTTGATCGGGCGACCCCATTCACGGTCGGTTTCGCCAGGCCATTTATTTGTGGCATCCAGTCCCATTTTTGAGCCAAGACCGGAGACCGGCGAGGCAAAATCCAGATAATCTATCGGCGTGTTTTCCACTAACACCGTATCGCGCGCCGGATCCATTCGCGTGGTAATGGCCCAGATAACATCATTCCAGTCGCGGGCGTTAACGTCATCATCGCAGACAATCACAAATTTGGTATACATAAACTGGCGCAGGAAAGACCATACGCCCATCATCACGCGTTTAGCGTGACCAGGATACTGCTTCTTCATTGTGACCACCGCCAGGCGATACGAGCATCCTTCCGGCGGCAGATAGAAATCAACAATTTCCGGGAACTGCTTTTGCAGGATCGGCACAAACACTTCATTCAGCGCCACACCCAGTACTGCAGGTTCATCCGGTGGACGTCCGGTATAGGTGGAGTGATAAATCGCATCTTCACGCTGGGTAATGTGCGTGACGGTAAACACCGGGAAGTTATCCACTTCGTTATAATAGCCCGTGTGGTCACCGTACGGGCCTTCGGGTGCCAGCTCGCCCTGTTCAATGTAACCTTCCAGGACAATCTCTGCACTCGCGGGCACTTCGAGGTCGTTAGAGATACACTTCACGACTTCCGTTTTGGTGCCACGCAGCAGTCCTGCAAAGGCATATTCAGAGAGTGTATCCGGCACTGGCGTTACCGCGCCCAGAATGGTGGCGGGGTCGGCCCCTAACGCAACTGAGACCGGAAAACGCTCGCCCGGGTGTGCAGCGCACCACTCCTGGAAATCCAGCGCGCCGCCGCGATGCGACAGCCAGCGCATGATGAGCTTATTCTTGCCAATCAGCTGCTGGCGGTAAATACCCAGATTTTGACGCTCTTTATGCGGCCCGCGTGTGACGGTGAGCCCCCACGTAATGAGTGGCGCGGCATCTTCAGGCCAGCACTGCATGATCGGGATTTTGGTCAGATCTACCGCATCCCCTTCCAGCACTTTCTGCTGGCACGGCGCGCCGCGCAGACGTTTGGTTGGCATGTTCAGCACCTGCTTAAACTGCGGCAGCTTGTCGAACAGATCGCGGAAGCCTTTCGGTGGCTCCGGCTCTTTCAGAAACGCCAGCAGTTTACCCACTTCACGTAACGCTGTGACGTCCTCCTGGCCCATGCCCAACGCCACACGGCGAGGGGTTCCAAACAGGTTGCACAGCACCGGCATTGAATAACCCTTCGGGTTTTCAAACAGAAGCGCCGGGCCACCGGCACGCAGGGTGCGGTCAGCAATTTCTGTCATTTCCAGATAAGGATCGACAGGAAGCGTAATGCGTTTGAGTTCGCCCTGCTTTTCCAGCAGCGTCAGGAAGTCGCGGAGATCGTGGTATTTCATGCAGTTAATCATGGCCTCTCTGTAAGCGCTTCATTATACGGCGTAAGCCTGCGTGATGCTGTAATTTTGTTAAATTAGCGTGAACTTCTGCATCCTGTTCCCTTTTCGGCCATTATAATCAACTTAGCGATCCCGCCAGGGTTTTGATATGCTTGCGCCCGAAACTAAGGGAAAGAGTGATTATGCAGGCCTGGTATTTACTGTATTGCAAACGCGGGCAACTTCAGCGCGCGCAGGAACATTTAGAACGTCAGTCTGTAAATTGCCTGACACCCGTGATCACGCTTGAAAAAATGCAGCGCGGGAAGCGCACAACCGTCAGTGAGCCGCTATTTCCGAACTATTTGTTCGTGGAATTCGACCCGGAAGTGATCCACACCACCACCATCAGCGCCACGCGCGGCGTCAGCCATTTTGTTCGTTTTGGTGCGCACCCGGCAACGGTGCCGTCGACGGTGATCCATCAGCTTTCGGTTTATCAACAACCTGAAGATATTACCGACCCGGAAACCCCGTACGCGGGAGACAGTGTCGTCATCACCGAAGGTGCCTTCGAAGGCCTGCAGGCGATTTTCGCCGAGCCGGACGGTGAAGCACGCTCCATGTTATTGCTCAATCTGCTTAATAAGCAGGTGCTACAGAGCGTGAAAAACACCGACTTCCGCAAAGTTTAAAAATCAATGCCAAACAGGCGACGCACGTTGTCATCCGTCTGCGCAGATAACCCGTGCGGATCCTCTCCGCGCCACTGCGCCACGCTCGTAACAATATGCCCCAGCCATGCCGGTTCGTTACGTCGCGATGCCGGTTTTGGTTTGATATCACGCGGCAATAAATAAGGCGCGTCGGTTTCGAGGAGCAACCGGTCGGCCGGGATCACCGGCAACAGTTCGCGAAGCTCCAGCCCGCGGCGCTCATCGCACACCCAGCCAGTAATCCCCAAATAAAGCCCACGATCCAGACAGTCCAGCGCCTCCTGACGTGAACCGGTAAAACAGTGCAGCACCGCGCCTGGCAGTTTATCCAGCCAGGGATCCAGCAGCGCGAGGAAGCGCTCATGCGCGTCGCGACAGTGCATAAACACCGGCATTTCAAGCTCGGCCGCCAGGGCGAGTTGCGCCGTGAATGCTTTTTCCTGTTCGGCAGGGGTGGAAAAATTGCGGTTGAAATCGAGCCCACATTCCCCGATAGCCACCACTTCGGGGGTTTTCGCCAGCCTGTGAATGATATAAGCGCTCTCCGACGTCCACTGGCTGCTGTCATGAGGATGCACGCCCGCGGTAGACCAGCAACGGTCGTAGCGTTGGGCCAGCTGTTGCGCCTGCTCGCTTTCATGCAGGTTGGTGCCTGTCAGCAGCAGACCTTTTACGCCGGCGGCAAACGCGCGCGCCACGACGTCGTCGCGATCTTTGGCAAACTGTGAACTGGTCAGGTTAAGTCCAATATCAAACATGCAATTCCCCATATGACAACCGCCCTGACGGGCGGCTGGTTTTACTCTTCAGTGCTCTTTTCAGAGACGTCGTCTTCGTCCTCTGACCGACGCCCTTTCCCCACATAGAAACGTGAGAAGAAGACGCCTACCTCAAACAGACAGTACATCGGTATGGCCAGCAGCGTTTGCGAGAAGACATCGGGCGGCGTCAGCAGCATGCCGACCACAAATGCGCCGACCAGAATATACGGACGCTTTTTACGCAGGTCTTCTGGTGTGGTTACACCCACCCAGCAAAGCAGCACAATCGCAACCGGCACTTCGAACGCCACGCCGAATGCCATAAACAGCGCCATCACAAAGCTGAGGTAGCTGGCAATATCGGTCGACACCTGTACCCCTTCCGGCGCGGTATGCGTCAGGAAGCCAAAGGCCAGCGGGAAGACAACAAAATAGGCAAACGCCATGCCGATATAGAACAACAGCGAGCTGGAGACCAGCAGTGGGATCACCAGTTTGCGTTCATGCTTATACAGAGCGGGCGCCACAAACGCCCAGATCTGATACAGCAGGATGGGTGCAGAAGCGATCAACGATACCCAGAACGTGAGCTTAATGGGCGTAAAGAACGGCGAAGCAACGTCCGTCGCGATCATCGTTGCGCCCAGCGGCATCTGCTTTATCAGCGGCGCGGAGACAACCTGGTAGATGTCGTTGGCGAAATAAACCAGGCATAAGAAAATAACGAAAACCGCAATAATGCAGTTTAACAGGCGCTTACGCAGCTCAATGAGGTGCGTAATGAGCGGTTGAGTATCATCTACTGCCATGTTTACGCTTTATCACTCGACGAGGGGGATGATTCGGTAACAGGCGCGGCGGGCTTTGCTTCAGCCGCGTTGACCACAGGGTCTTCCGGCTGCGCCTGTTTTTTCAGTTCAGGTTCCTGCGGCGTATGTTCAGGCGCGGTGGCCTGATGCTCCGCGCTGGCAGGCGTTACGCCCTCGCGCTGCGCTTCACTATTTTTCACCACCGGGTTATGGATGGTGTTCGCTTCATCGCTCGCTTTTTCAGGATCGTTAACGCTGTACGAGCGCTTCATGGATTCTGCCGCTTCGCGCAGTTCATCCATGGAGGCTTTCAGTTCCGGCGTCAGGTTATCCATGCTCGCCTTCTCAACCTTTTTCAGGCTTTCCTGAAACTCCTGCAGCTTAAGTTCCTGCGCCAGCTCGTTCTGTACGGTGGATGCCAGCGAACGAAGCGCACGCACCCACCCCACAACCGTTTTTACTGCAACGGGTAAACGCTGTGGCCCCAGCACGATGAGGCCAATCACAAAGACCAGCAGCAGCTCACTAAAACCAATGTCGAACACGACTTACACCTGCTCTTTATCGTGGCGTTTAGCGTCTTCCTTTTTGGCATCTTCTTGCTTGTCGGAGATGGATTTAGCAGTAAAGTCAGCGTCCTGGCTGGTTTTATCCTGCTTGCTCTCATCATCGCTCATTGCTTTCTTGAAGCCTTTGATAGACGCGCCCAGATCGGAACCGATAGAACCGAGCTTTTTGGTGCCAAACAGCAGCACGACGATGACGGCAATAATGACTAATTGCCAGATACTGATACCACCCATACATATTCCTCAGAGATAGATGATTAATTAGTCAGACCGCATTATACGTATGCGACCTGGTGATAGCGATGCCTGTTCAGCGCGTCTTTCTCCAGCCAACGAACCAGACCACTATTCCGGCAGCCATTAGCCAGGCGGGCATCATCTGCCAGTCCGGACGGTTGATTAACAACAACGTACCACTGAGCAGCAGGGTTGCGCCAATGCCAAACAGATAGCGAGACTGGCCCTGGCGTACGCGGTTTGACTGAAGCTCGTGGGCGATTTTATCCATGCTGAGCTGAAGGTTCTTGCTCTGACGCAAACTGTCATACACCAGTTCAGGAAGTTCCGGCATTTTTTCAACCCAGAACGGGGCTTTCTCTTTGAAAGCCCGCACCAGAGCCGGAATGCCAACCTGATCCTTAATCCAGGATTCCAGGAACGGTTTCGCGGTCTTCCACAAGTCTAACTGAGGATAGAGCTGTCGACCTACACCTTCAACGTAAAGTAATGTTTTCTGAAGTAAAACAAGCTGTGGCTGCACTTCCATATTGAAGCGGCGAGCGGTGTTAAACAGATTCAGCAACACGTGACCGAACGAGATTTCCGCCAGCGGTTTTTCAAAAATCGGTTCACAGACGGTACGGATGGCAAACTCAAACTCTTCGACATTGGTGTCCGGCGGAACCCAACCTGAGTCAACGTGCAGTTCAGCCACTTTACGGTAGTCGCGATTAAAGAAGGCGATAAAATTCTCCGCCAGATAACGCTTATCTTCTTTATTGAGCGAGCCGACAATACCGCAATCAATGCCGATATATTGCGGGTCGTCCGGATGCTCATAGCTCACAAAGATATTGCCCGGATGCATGTCTGCGTGGAAAAAGCTGTCGCGGAAGACCTGAGTAAAGAAGACCTGTACGCCACGTTCGGCCAGCAGCTTCATGTTCGTTCCCTGTTTCTCCAGGGCCACGACATCCGAGACGGGAATACCGTAAATACGTTCCATGACCATCATGTTCTGGCTGCAGTAGTCAGAATAGACTTCAGGAACATACAGCATCGGGCTGTTTTCAAAATTGCGCCGTAGCTGAATGGCGTTTGCCGATTCGCGCAGCAGGTTTAGTTCATCGATCAGCGTTTTTTCATATTCCCGTACCACTTCCAGCGGGCGCAGGCGGCGTCCGTCAGGGAGCAGACGCGGAACCCAGCGCGCCAGACGATAGATAAGCTTCATGTCCGCTTTGATGATCGGCAGAATATCCGGGCGGATAACTTTGATAACGACTTCTTTGCCATTCTCTTTCAGACGCGCGGTGTGCACCTGGGCAATGGAGGCAGAAGCCAGCGGCTGAATGTCGAAATCGTCGAACCAGGTCTCAACAGGAATATTGCCCATCGCCTCTTCGATCTGTTTTTTCGCGCGCACGCCGTCAAACGGGGCCACGCGATCCTGCAGCAGTGCCAGCTGATCGGCAATCTGGGGCGGGAAAAGATCGCGACGGGTCGAGAGCATTTGGCCGAATTTAATCCATACCGGGCCCAGCTCCTGTAGCGCCAGACGCAGGCGTTCACCCAGCGGCTGTCCTTTGTGGCGATTAGGCATCCAGAACAACATCCGCCGCCAGATACGAAGCGGCAGCGTGATACGCATTTTGGGGATAAGCTCGTCGAGCCCGTAACTCAAAAAGGTGTGGACGATAAAATAGAGGCGCCGAATTTCACCAGGCGTCATTTGCCCTCCAGTTTTTCCAGCCGTTTGGTTAACGCATCAACCGCACGTTCAACAGCCGCAGTCTCTTCCGCGAACCAGGCCACTTCCAGCGGTCCAGGGGCCATACGCCACTCTTCAGTCAGCACTTCTGCCGCATAGCGCTGCTGACGTTGCAAGCTTTTACGCAGGAAGGCGGTACCACCATGCAGGGCTTTGCCGATCCCTTCCGCTGCAATGTCGCCAATAAATGGGGCAAGCAGTTCCGCCGGGTCAAACTCGGCCAGATCGCTGAGCGCAACGAAATTTTGTACGACCTGAATGTCGCCTTCCACTTCCAGCTCACCGCTGCGGATCAGCGCCGTCAGTTGCTGGCGGTCACGCAGTTTTGGCAGCACGCTCATGCGCGTGATGACAGAGCAGTCGGCGTCTCCTTCCCACTCCACCAGAACATCAAGCTGGCGTTCGCTGAAGACCAGCACAAGCGGCGTCGAGAACTCTTTTAAAACGATCCGCAATACCTTCCCGTTAAGTCGCTGCCGCGCGGCTTTTAGCGCTGGCGCACGATAGAGAAAGGCATTCAGTACATTCTCGATGCCTGCGGTGACTAAGGGTTTAAAGGGCACAGGACACCTCCACTCAGAACTTATAACCGCGATGCAGTGCGACGACACCCGCCGTCATGTTGAAATACTCAACGTTTTCAAACGCCGCATCCTGCATCATGGCCTTCAGGGTGTCCTGATCCGGGTGCATGCGAATGGATTCCGCCAGATAGCGGTAGCTTTCTGCGTCGTTTGCCACCAGTTCGCCAATACGCGGCAGAACATGGAATGAATAGGCGTCGTAAGCTTTGCTCAGTGGCTCGATAATCGGTTTGGAGAACTCAAGCACCAGCAGACGTCCGCCCGGCTTCAGCACGCGATACATTGAGCGCAGCGCTTTTTCTTTATCGGTGACGTTACGCAGGCCAAAAGAGATAGTGATGCAGTCAAAGGTATTGTCCGGGAACGGCAGCGCCTCGGCGTTTGCCTGCACATATTCCACATTCCCCACCACGCCGATGTTACGCAGCTTCTCACGCCCCATTTTCAGCATGGAGTCGTTAATATCAGCCAGAACAACACGCCCGGTTTCACCCACCAGACGGGAGAATTTCGCGGTCAAATCGCCCGTGCCGCCGGCAAGGTCCAGTACCGTTTGTCCACGACGCACACCGCTACAGTCGATGGTGAAGCGCTTCCACAAGCGATGAATGCCGAATGACATCAAGTCATTCATCACATCGTACTTCGCCGCCACGGAATGAAATACGTGGGCCACCATGTCAGCTTTCTGCGCTTTGGCGACAGTCTGAAAGCCAAAGTGCGTTGTGTCTTGTGAATCGTCAACCATCTCAGAGCCTGCTTATCAGTAAAATGTTCGTGAAGTGTAACAGATTGGGCGCGTTTGCCCTACGTTTCAACCACCACGTAAGAAACGCGCCAGATGCGGGTCTGGCGATAACTCTGCCGCTAACTCGTTGTCTTCACTGTCTCTCTTTTGTCCATCAGCGCCTTCGCGCAGGCGAAACTCTTCCTCCTGTGCCGTGGCTTGCTCAACCAGTTCCGGATTAATCTCGCGTTTAACCTCCACCCCCAGGCCGCGGAAGGCTTCGGCTTGCGCCAGCAGATTACCCCGCCCGGAGGCGAGTTTTTTCATCGCCTGGCGGTAGTTGTCCTGCGCGCGGTCCAGGCTTTGCCCGACCGAGGACATATCATCCACAAAGAGGCGCATTTTGTCGTACAGCTTGCTGGCGCGATCGGCAATCTGCTGCGCGTTGCGGCTCTGATGTTCATAGCGCCACAGGTTGGCAATGGTGCGTAACGCCACCAGCAGCGTGGTGGGGCTGACCAGCATAATGTTGTTTTTCAGCGCTTCAGTTATCAGTTCCGGCTGTCTGTCGAGTGCCAGCAGAAAAGCAGGCTCTACCGGGATAAACATCAGAACATAGTCAAGCGAGCGCAAACCCGGCAACTGCTGATAGTCTTTTCTGCCCAGCAGACGAATATGGTTCCGCACGGAGGCAATGTGCTCCTGCAACGCCGATTCGCGGGTGTAGTCATCCTCCGCGTTGAAGTAACGCTCATAGGCCACCAGCGTCATTTTGGCATCAATCACCACATCTTTACCCTGCGGAAGACGCACGATGACATCTGGCTGCATTCGCGAGCGGGCATCGTTTTCTATGCTGACCTGGGTTTCGTATTCATACCCTTCGCGTAGTCCAGAGGCTTCCAGCACCCGCGTGAGGACGACTTCACCCCAGTTACCCTGCGTTTTGTTATCCCCTTTCAGGGCGCGGGTCAGGTTGACCGCTTCCTGCGCCATTTGTGCATTCAACTGCTGCAGATTACGAATTTCGTGTGCCAGGGTGTGCCGCTCGCGGGCCTCCTGACCAAAGCTGTCCTGCACCTGACGACGGAAACCGTCCAGTTGCTCACGCAGAGGCGTCAGGAGACTGTTCAGACTCTGGCGGTTTTGTTCGTCAACGCGGCGGTTGCTGTGCTCAAAAATGCGGTTCGCGAGATTCTCAAACTGTTCGCTGAGGCGCTGCTCGCTGTTCATCATCTGGCGGATTTTGTCTTCCGCATGCAGTTGAGTGGATTCCAGGCGGGTCGTGACTTCACGGAGATCGGCTTCCAGTGAGGTGTTGATATCACGCAGATTGCGCAGTTCGTTGTTGAGTAACTCGCACTCGTCTCGCCAGTGTTCACTCAGCGCAAGTTGCTGTTTTGTCGCGCTTAACTCGGCGACTATCTCTTCACGCTCTGCCAGCTGATCGGCCTTTTGCTGCGCGTGCTGATAGCTGGAAATCAGCCAGCCTATCGCCACGCCCGCGAGCGCAATCACCGCGTAAATCAGAATTGAGAGATCCACAATGCCCCCTGCATCAACGTATTACCGCACAAAATAAGATTGTGCTGTATAAACGTCCAGTTTGAAAGGGTTTTCCTGCGAGGCGCTACGCAAAAAATAAAGGCCGAACGTGTCGGCCTTTGATGTCAGAAGAGAGGATTAGATCAGACGACGGGCCGCTTCAACCACGATTTTTACCGCATGACTTTCGGTTTGTTTCATGGTTTCGGCGTTCGGGATTTCCTGCTGGGTACGATTGACGATAACCCCCGCCACCATACCGGCACGCAGACCCTGGCTTGCGCACATGGTCAGCAGCGTTGCAGATTCCATTTCATAGTTCATCACGCCCATAGACTGCCACTCTTCCATAGAGCCTTTAAAACGGCTCACCACACGGCCAGAGAAGGTGTCGTAACGCTCCTGACCCGGGTAGAAGGTGTCCGACGAGGCGGTTACGCCCACGTGCGTGGTTGCGCCAACGGATTTCGCTGCTTCAACCAGCGCCGTCGTACATTCAAAATCGGCAACCGCCGGGAATTCCATTGGTGCAAAGTGCAGACTCGCCCCGTCCAGACGCACGGACGCGGTAGTCACCAATACATCACCCACGTTGATATTCGGCTGGATCGCACCGGTCGTCCCGATACGCAGGAACGTCCGGATGCCCAGCTGCGCCAGTTCTTCAACGGCAATGGAGGTAGATGGGCCACCGATACCGGTAGAGCACACAATCACGGCCTTACCATCGAGCTCTGCACGCCAGGTGGTGAATTCACGATGGGCTGCCAGCTTAACCGGCTTATCCATCAGCGCGGCGATCTTTTCCACACGCTCAGGATCGCCCGGGACGATCGCGAGCGTAGCCCCTTGTAAATCGTTTTTGGTGAGGCCGAGATGAAAAACATCAGACTTAGACATAGGTGACTCCTCTGTGGGTCGGTTAGTCAGAAGAAGTAAAACGGTACTTTACAGAAGCGATACGCATAATTTCGTGACACATCTCACCATGAATGAAAATGATTGCAGTAGATTTCCATAAAAGAGTGATTTACATCACATTAACAAGTTATATCGTGGTGTGCTGCACAAAAGATAGACCGTTTAAGGCACTGTGGGTTGTTAACCTGGTGTCTATATTTACCTTTGCGCTAACTCATTGGTACGGAGAATGCCATGACTGAAAAAACCGGTTTTGCACCTGCTGCGGCTCCGCATGCCTCAACCATCGTCTCAACGCCTGAAGACGCCATTACGGCGGGAGAGACCTCTATTCCCTCGCAGGGGGAAAATATGCCTGCTTACCACGCGCGACCAGCATCGGCAGACGGTCCGCTGCCGATCGTGATTGTGGTTCAGGAAATTTTCGGCGTTCACGAACATATTCGCGACCTCTGCCGCCGACTGGCGCTGGAAGGTTACCTGGCCGTTGCGCCAGAGCTCTATTTCCGTCAGGGCGATCCGAACGACTACAGCGATATCCCAACGCTTTTGAGCAACCTGGTCAGTAAAGTGCCGGATGCACAGGTGCTGGCCGATCTGGATCATGTTGCCAACTGGGCGGCGCGTAACGGCGGTGATGCGCATCGACTGATGATAACGGGGTTCTGCTGGGGCGGACGCATTAGCTGGCTGTATGCCGCGCACAATCCGCAGCTGAAAGCTGCTGTGGCCTGGTACGGTAAACTGGTGGGCGAAAAAACGCTGAACTCGCCAAAACATCCGGTTGATATCGCCACAGACTTAAATGCCCCGGTGCTGGGACTGTACGGAGGTCAGGACACGGGTATTCCACTCGATACGGTAGAGACCATGCGCCATGCGCTACGCGCGGCGAATGCAAAGGCCGACATTGTCGTGTACCCGGATGCCGGACACGCGTTTAACGCCGATTATCGTCCGAGCTATCACGCGGAATCAGCCAAAGATGGCTGGCAGCGGATGCTGGCGTGGTTTAGCCAGTACGGCGGCAAGAAAGCGTAAACATAAAAGCCCGGTGGCGGCGATGCCTTACCGGGCTACATAATGGGATCGACTCTGTCTTAACCCTGACGCAAATTCTGCGCCGCTTTCACCATATTCGCCAGCGCCGCGCGGGTTTCCGGCCAGCCGCGGGTTTTCAGACCGCAGTCCGGGTTCACCCACAGGCGCTCTGCCGGAATGCGCTGGGCGGCTTTCTTCAGCAGGGCTTCGATCCACTCCACGCTCGGCACGTTCGGGGAGTGAATGTCATATACGCCCGGCCCAATTTCGTTCGGATAATCGAACTCTTCGAATGACTCCAGCAGTTCCATATCTGAACGCGAGGTCTCGATGGTGATCACGTCGGCATCCAGTGCGGCGATGGAATCCATGATGTCGTTAAATTCGCAGTAACACATGTGGGTGTGGATCTGCGTGTCGTCCTTCGCCACTGCGGCATTGATGCGGAACGCTTCCACACCCCACTGCAGGTAGGCGTCCCAGTCGCTGCGACGCAGCGGTAATCCCTCGCGCAGGGCCGGTTCGTCAATCTGGATGATGCCAATCCCCGCCGCTTCCAGATCCGCCACTTCATCGCGCAGCGCCAGCGCAATTTGCTTCGCGATGGTTTCACGGGTCACGTCCTCACGCGGGAAGGACCAGCAAAGAATGGTCACCGGACCGGTCAACATGCCTTTTACCGGCTTGTCGGTCAGGGACTGGGCATATTTAGCCCATTCGACGGTGATCGGGTGCGGACGGCTGACGTCACCGATCACCACCGGTGGTTTTACACAGCGGGAACCATAGCTCTGTACCCAGCCGTTTTGGGTAAAGACGAAACCGTCCAGATGTTCACCGAAGTACTCCACCATGTCGTTACGCTCTGCCTCCCCGTGAACCAGCACGTCCAGGCCTAAGCGCTCCTGCTCCACAATCGCCTGTTTGATATGTTCCGCGATGCCGGTGCGGTAGTTGGCCGCATCAAGGTTGCCCTTTTTGAAGTCCAGGCGCAGGCCGCGGATCTCGGTAGTTTGCGGGAAGGAACCGATGGTGGTGGTTGGCCACGCAGGCAAGTTGAAACGGGCGCGCTGGGCTTCTGCACGCACTTCATAGGGGCTTTGACGCTGGCTGTCCTGCGCGGTGATAGCCGCCAGACGTTTTTCCACCGCCGGGTTGTGAACGCGAGACGAATGACGACGGGCCTGAATCGGAGCGCTCCATTCGGTAATCGCCGCCGTGTCACCGCTGTTCAGGGCGTCACGCAGCAGAGTCAGCTCTTCACATTTCTGCAAGGCAAAGGCAAACCAGCTTTTCACTTCCGCATCCAGGCGGGTTTCAACGCTGAGATCGATAGGGCTGTGCAGCAGTGAACACGAAGAGGCCACCCATAGCTCACGTTTGCCGACGATGTCCTTAATCTGAGCATATTTTTCTGTCAGATCGGCGCGCCAGACGTTACGACCGTTCACCAGCCCGGCAGAGAGCAGCCACTCCGCTGGCAGGCGCTTGTGCAGTTCTGCAACATCATCTTTTCCATGCACCAGGTCAACGTGCAGGCCCTGCACTGGCAATTTGGTGATGGTGCCGAGGTTCGGCGTCACACCTTCAAAGTAGGTGGTAAGCAGCAGCTTTACCTGCCCGGTCAGTGCATCGTAAGCCGGTTTGAAGGCATCGAGCCACGCTTGCGGCAGCTCGAGCACCAGCGCCGGTTCGTCGATTTGCACCCACTGAATACCGCGTTTGCCCAGCTCAATCAGCACCTGTTTGTATACCGGCAGGATATCCTTCAGCAGGCTCAGACGATCGAACGGCTCGCCTTTGACTTTTCCTAACCACAGGTAGGTCACTGGCCCCAGCAGCACCGGTTTCACCTGGTGCCCCAGCGCCAGCGCTTCGTCCACTTCATCCAGCAACTGGGTCCAGGTCAGTTTGAACTGCTGATCTTTAACAAACTCCGGCACCATATAGTGATAGTTGGTGTTAAACCACTTGGTCATTTCCGCCGCTGCCGCTGGCTCACCGGTTGGTGCACGGCCACGGCCGATGCGGAACAGCGTGTCGATATCTACCGATCCATCGTTGTTCTGATGACGAGCCGGGACATTGCCAAGCAGCAGGCTGGTCGTCAGAACATGGTCGTACCAGGCGAAATCGCCCACCGGCAGCAGGTCTACGCCCGCCTGTTTTTGCTGCTCCCAGTGGCGGGCACGCAGTTCGCGGCCCACTGCCAGCAGCTCTTCACGCGTGGTGTTTCCTGCCCAGTAGCTTTCTTGTGCTTTTTTCAGCTCGCGACGCAGGCCAACGCGAGGGAAACCGAGAGTGTGATTGCGGATTGTCATGTCATGCCCCTTGTGAAATTCGTTATTTAGACGTCCAGATGTTTACACATCTATAATTGGCAGGTACTGTATATTCCTCAAGCGCAAAATGTTCATGGCGAAGTGAAGGACTTTCATGATCGAGATAAAACACCTGAAAACGCTACAAGCGTTGCGAAACTGCGGTTCTCTCGCGGCGGCGGCGGCCTCACTGCACCAGACTCAGTCCGCCCTTTCTCACCAGTTCAGCGATCTGGAACAACGTCTCGGCTTTCGTCTTTTTGTGCGTAAGAGCCAGCCGCTGCGCTTTACTCCCCAGGGCGAGATCCTCCTGCAGCTGGCAAATCAGGTGCTGCCGCAAATTGCCAGCGCGCTTCAGTCCTGCAATGAGCCGCAGCAAACTAAATTGCGTATCGCCATTGAGTGCCACAGCTGTATTCAGTGGCTGACCCCCGCGCTTGAGAACTTCCGCCAGAAGTGGCCGCAGGTAGAAATGGACTTTACCTCCGGCGTGACGTTTGACCCGCAGCCGTCACTCCAGCAGGGCGAGCTGGATCTGGTGATGACGTCAGACATTCTGCCGCGTAGCGGCCTGCATTATTCGCCAATGTTCGATTATGAGGTGCGTCTGGTGCTGGCACCGGATCATCCGCTGGCCAGCAAGACGCGTATTACCCCGGAAGACCTGGCGACTGAAACGCTGCTGATATACCCGGTGCAGCGCAGTCGCCTGGATATCTGGCGCCATTTCCTGCAGCCGGCGGGCATCAGCCCACAGCTGAAAAGCGTGGATAATACGTTGCTGTTGATTCAGATGGTTGCCGCCAGAATGGGCATCGCGGCGCTGCCGCACTGGGTAGTAGAGAGTTTTGAACGCCAGGGCCTGGTGGTCACCAAAACCCTGGGAGAAGGACTGTGGAGCCGGCTGTACGCCGCCGTGCGCGATGGCGAGCAGCGTCAGCCGATCACGGAAGCGTTTATTCGCTCAACGCGGAACCACGCGTGCGACCATCTTCCGTTTGTGCGGAGCGCGGAGCGACCCAACGGCGATGTACCCACAGCGAAGCCAGGATCACCGCTCCCCCAATAAGGAAACTCGGCCAGTGGGGCTGTTGCTGCCAGATAGCAAGGTTTACCAGTAGCCCCGCGGGCACGTGCACGTTGTTCATGATGCCCAGCGTACCGGCGTCTACCTGAGTTGCGCCATAGTTCCACATGAAGTACCCCAGCCCCGAGGCCACCACGCCCAGCCAGACCAGAATGCCCCACTGCACAGTGGTGGTAGGTAATTTTTGCGGGTTACCCAACATAAACCAGGCTGCGACCGCGACCACCGCCGCCCCCATATAGAACCAGGCAAACGCGTTGTGCTGTGGCATCGGGCGGGTTTCCATCAGGCGCTTGTAGCCCACCATACCAATAGCGAAGCTGATGTTTGCTAACTGCACGAACATCAGGCCGGTCCAGAAGTGATCGCTCACTTTATCGTAGCGAATAATCGCCGCGCCAATCACCGCCAGCGCCGCGCTCAACAGATAGCCCCAACGCAGACGGCGCCTGCTGAGCAGGTCGTAAATCAGCGTGATGTAGAGCGGCGTCAGCACCGTAAAGAGCAGGAACTCCGAGACGGACAAGTAGATATACGCCCGAAAGCTGAACAGATACATGATGCCGAGCTGCATCGCCCCCACCAGCATATACAGCAAAACGGTTTGCAGGGATTGTCCGCGCGTACGCAAAAAGGGCAGGAACACCAGCGCCGCCAGCCCCACGCGCATCAGCACCGAGAAATAGCTGTCGACCGATCCGGCAAGGTATTCGCCAATCAGGCTAAAGGAGAAGGCCCACAGGATAGTGGTGATAATGAGTAGCGCCACAATGCTTGTCTCTCAGAAAGAAGGAGAGGCATTGTAGCGAACTCTTTAGTTGACAACTGAGCAATAAACAACCAAATGAAGATTATTCAAGGAACAGCTTGCGCAGATATTTTGGTACCGCATTGTCTGCGTTGGTGCCGATCACTTCCAGCTCCGGGTGCAGGTCTTTCAGGCGCTGGTGCGCGTTCTGCATGATGCAGCCTTTACCCGCCATCGAGAGCATTTCAGCATCGTTCATGCCATCACCAAAGGCGATACAGTCTTTCAGCTCAAAGCCCATGCGTTTGGCCACCGCTTCCAGAGCGTGCCCCTTGGAAACGCCACCCGCCATCACTTCCAGGCAGGTCAGCGTGGAGAAACTTACGTTGACGCGATCGCCCCAGCGGGCGTTGATCGCCTGCTCCAGCGGCAGCAGTTCTTCGTGACTTTCGCAGGTAAAGAAGACTTTGCTGATCCCTTCCGGCTCGAGCAGACCTGGCTCATACAGGGAGTAGTTAAACACCGCTTCTTTGAAGAAGCGCATCTCTTCCGGGCGGTGGCGGTTCATGAACCAGTCATCGTCGCGGTAAACGTTCGTGACGATAGCCGGATTATTGTGCACCACACCGAACAGATCGGCGGCAATATCGCGATCCAGGTTGTGGGTAAAGATCAGATTGCCATCGGTGTCGTGAACACGCGCACCGTTGGAGGTGATCATGTACGATTTAATCTCAAGATTATCGCGGATCTGCCCCACATCCACGTGGTGGCGCCCGGTGGCAAACACAAAGTGCACGCCACGGGCAGTCAGCAGCTTTAAGGTCTCTTTCGCGTACGGCGACAGGGTGTGGTCGGGGGAAAGCAGCGTGCCATCTAAATCAGATGCAACAACCTGGTACATAGGAAAATTTAACCTCAATAGAAAATCAGTTATGCCGGTCGAAAAACTCGACGATGGCGTTAAGCGCGACTGAGCGCATAGCGTCCTTTTCAAAAAGGATCTCATGGTACGCGCCGTTGATGACCAGCGGTTTACCCCCTTCACAAGGGTGACCGGCGGCAGCGCGCAGTTCACAAAAACGGTCATGCATGCGGTTATCCACCACACGCTCTTCTTCAGCCTGAATCAGGAGTGTCGGCGTGTCATCATCACCAACACCCGCCAGAACCTGCTCCCCTGCATGTATCCCCTCCCGCACCCAGTGCCAGGTGGGGCCGCCAACGCGCAAGCGAGGCTCATCGGCATAGAAGCGCAGGTTGCGGCGATAACGCTGACGGCTATGGGTTAAGACGTTGAGGGCAAACGGCAAAGCCCGCCAGCGCCCTGTTCCGATGGCGTAGCCTTCACGAATGCGCTGATGGCCCTCAGCCCAGTCGAGAAGATGGCGCACCATCCAGTCCGGAAAACGTATCACAATGCCATACATCGGCGCGGTCAGCGCAATGGCATCGCACTGGTGATCGTAGCGCTGCAAAAAGAGCGTAGAGATCGCGCCGCCCATGGAGTGCGCAAGAATATAGCGCTTACGCCACGGGCCGGGCTGCACTTCCTGCTGCCAGAAGGCAGCAAGATCGTCGACATAATCGCTGAAGTTATCTACGTGGCCGCGATGGGTATCCGGCAACATTCGACCAGAAAGCCCCTGCCCGCGATGGTCGATAATTAACACGTCAAAACCCAGATGGAACAGGTCGTACGCCAGCTCGGCATATTTGATGTAGCTTTCGATACGCCCGGGGCAGACCACAATCACCCGGTCATTTTTTTCATCACGGAAACGAACAAAGCGCACCGGGATATTCCCGACGCCCGTAAACTCATCTTCCTCACGCTGACGCCAGAAATCGGTCAGCGGCCCCATGGAGAAAGCAGCAAATGCGTTTTCTCGTGTTTCCCAGTCCTTTTTCTGCTGCAACATCGGGTTTCCACCCCCCGTCATTCAGGGAATATCGTTTTTTTCGTAACTGGTCACAAAATGACTCAACAATAGCGTATTGTGGCATAAAAACAGACGATTCGGGAGTTTCAAATGACCTTCGAGTGGTGGTTCGCTTACCTGCTGACATCCATCATCCTCAGCCTGTCACCGGGTTCGGGGGCAATTAATACCATGACAACCTCCATTAACCACGGTTATCGCGGGGCGGCAGCATCCATTGCCGGTTTGCAAACCGGACTGGGGATTCACATTGTGCTGGTGGGCGTGGGTTTAGGGACGCTCTTCTCCCGCTCGGTGCTGGCATTTGAAGTGCTGAAATGGGCCGGTGCGGCATATCTGATTTGGCTCGGCATTCAGCAGTGGCGCGCAGCAGGCTCAATTGACCTCAACACTCTTGCCCGGACGCAAACGCGCGGTCGCCTGTTTAAGCGGGCGGTGTTTGTGAATCTGACCAACCCAAAAAGCATCGTTTTTCTGGCTGCCCTGTTCCCGCAGTTTATCGTCCCGCATCAGCCGCAAGTAATGCAGTACGTAGTCCTGGGCGTGACCACCATTGTTGTCGATATTATTGTGATGATTGGCTATGCGACGCTGGCGCAGCGGATTGCAGCATGGATTAAAGGGCCTAAGCAAATGAAGGCCCTGAACAAAGTGTTTGGTTCGCTGTTTATGCTGGTTGGCGCGCTGCTTGCGTCAGCGCGTCATGCTTAGCGAGAGATAATAAGATGGATACCAAAGCCGGCGAACAGCGCGCCGGCGAAGCCGTCAATCCACTTCGCGATGCGCTGATAGCCACGGCGCATCGCCGGTAAGGCAAACAGGCTGGCAACAACGGTGAACCACGCAAACGTCTCAACCACAATCAGCAGGAAGATACCCCAGCGTGCACCCGCGCCCACGCTGTCGCCCACGAACAGGGAGAAGACGGAACCGAAATAGATAATCGCTTTCGGGTTCGCCAGGTTGGTCAGCAGCCCTTTAACAAAGCTACGGCCGCCCGTTGCCAGCTCAACCTTTGGCTCTTGCGGTTTTTTCTCTTCTTTCTTCAGCGCCCCGCGCAGCATCTGGTAGCCCATCCAGCACAGGTACAGACCGCCACCGACCATGATGATGTCATGCAGCCACGCCATCTTCGCCAGGATGAGGTTCAGGCCAAGCAGCGCCACGGCCGCCCAGACCATAACACCCATAGTGATACCCAACACCCCCATCATTGCTTCTTTGCGGGAGCGGCTGACGGCGGTTTGTGACACGAAGAAAAAGTCAGGGCCCGGGCTCATCAGCGCAACAATGTGCACCAACGCCACGGTAAGAAATAGCATTAACATAATTCGCTCGCGGGGAAATAATTCAGTGAGTCATCATCCTGGCACTTTTTTGCGCGGCTGACTACTCCTCATCATCACCATCGACATGTGAACGGATGAGCGCCATGAATTCTTTACCAAAGCGCTCCAGCTTGCGCGTGCCCACGCCGTTGACGCTGAGCATTTCGCTGGCGCTGAGCGGCATCTGCTCGGCCATCTCGATCAGCGTCGCGTCGTTGAAGACCACATATGGCGGAATGTTCTCTTCATCGGCAATCGCTTTACGCAGCTTGCGCAGTTTGGCAAACAGCTTGCGGTCGTAGTTACCGCCGTAGGATTTCTGCATCACCCGCGGTTTCAGGGCCACTACGCGCGGCACGGCGAGCTTGAGTTCAACATCCCCACGCAGCACCGGGCGCGCGGCTTCGGTGAGCTGAAGCGCGGAGTGCTGGGCGATGTTCTGTGTGGCAAAACCGAGGTGAATCAACTGACGAATAATGCTGACCCAATGCTCGTGGCTCTGGTCTTTGCCAATACCGTAGACAGGTAGCTTATCGTGGCCCATGTCGCGGATACGCTGGTTATTGGCGCCGCGCAGCACTTCCACCACGTAGCCCATCCCGAAGCGCTGATTAACACGGTAAATGGTCGAAAGTGCCTTACGCGCGTCCATCAGGCCATCGTACTGCTTTGGCGGGTCGAGACAGATATCGCAGTTGCCGCACGGCTCCTGACGCCCTTCACCAAAGTAGTTGAGCAGCACCAGACGACGGCAGGTCTGCGCTTCCGCAAACGCGCCCATGGCGTTGAGTTTGTGACGCTCGATATCCTGCAGCTGTCCCTGCGGTTTCTCTTCAAGGCAGCGGCGCAGCCACGCCATATCGGCCGGATCGTAAAACAGCATCGCTTCCGCAGGCAGGCCATCACGGCCGGCGCGGCCGGTTTCCTGGTAGTAGGATTCGATATTTCGCGGAATGTCGAAGTGCACCACAAAGCGGACGTTGGGCTTGTTAATGCCCATGCCGAACGCCACCGTCGCCACCACAATCTGCAGGTCATCACGCTGGAATTTTTCCTGCACGTCGGCGCGGATGTGGTTTTCTAACCCGGCATGATAGGCCGCCGCGCTAAAGCCGCGGTTTTGCAGACGCGCAGCGGTGTCTTCCACCTTCGCGCGGCTATTGCAGTAGATGATGCCTGACTTGCCGCGTTGCTCCTGCACATAGCGCAGAAGCTGATCCAGCGGCTTAAATTTTTCCATCAGCATATAGCGGATGTTCGGGCGGTCGAAGCTGCTGACCTGGATCAGCGGGTCGTTCAGCCCCAGCAGGCGGACGATATCCAGCCGCGTGGTGTCATCTGCCGTGGCGGTCAGCGCCATAAACGGCAGTTCAGGGAAGCGCTGACGCAGCTGACCAAGTGCCGCATATTCCGGGCGGAAATCGTGGCCCCACTGCGAGATACAGTGTGCTTCATCAACGGCCAGCAGAACGGGATTCCAGTGCGCCAGATGGTCGAGGAAGTTATCCAGCATCAACCGTTCTGGTGCGATATACAGCAAGCGAACCTGTCCGGTACGGCAACCGGCCATCACCTCTTGCTGCTGCTCGCGGGTTTGCGTGGAGTTAAGACAGGCCGCCGCCACGCCGTTGGCGAGCAGCTGGTCAACCTGGTCTTTCATCAGAGAAATCAGCGGCGATACCACGACCGTCAGGCCATTAAGTACCAGCGCGGGCACCTGATAGCAGAGCGATTTACCGCCACCGGTCGGCATTACCACCAGGCAATCACGGCCTTCCAGCACGGTTTCAATGATGGTTTCCTGGCCAGGACGGAACTGCTGGTAGCCAAAGGTTTCATGCATAACCTGTTTAGCCAGCGACTCCTGATTCAATACTTCCGCCTGCGCCACGTTAACCCCATATGCCAGAAATGAAACAGGCGCTATTTTCAGCGCCTGAGAGAGAAACTTCAACGTTTAACGCAAAAACATTCGAGCGTCTTAGAAAATATCGTTCAGCATCACGCCGACACCCACGCGGGTCTGATTGAAGTTGTAATCGATGAGCGACTCGCCGTAACCGCTGTAGACCTGCGTATAAATACGCACGTGTTTGGTCATCGGGTAGCTTAAGCCCACTTCTGCGCCGCCGTAACCGGTGTTCCAGTTGTACTGGCCCCTGGCGCTCAGCACCGCATCACCCAGCTGATAGCCAATCCTGAGCTGATAGTAGCCCATATATTTGGTGATATCCGGGTTGTCATCGGTGCTGCCCACCACGTACCACGGCTTCACTTCCACCATCATATTACCGTTTTGCGCCATCAGGCGCGTATAGGCGCGGTTCCAGCTACGTGAGGTTGGATCGGAACGGCCGTTGGAGTCATGGTTGAAGCCCACTTCAACGTCACGCAATGTCCAGCCAGCAAACTCATAATCCGTGGCGAACCCCAGGAACAGCTGTGGCTCATAGTTGGTTTCACGGAACGGTGAAGATTCACCGCTATTGGAAAGCTGCCACCAGGATTTCTGGGTATAAGACGCACCGAGAACCGAATTCGGCCCCAGAATGCCGCGCCAGAACGGAAACGCGAGGCTGAGCTGATATTTCACCTCATCTTTGCGCGCATTCTCAGCCCAGTCATAGGAGCGAATCGCCTCTTTGTTGAGATCGCTGGTCCAGGTATAGAGCACATAGTTGGTGTCGTACGGGTAGAGCGTGAAGGGATTATCATGCTCCTGCAGCAGGTTAGCGATAATGCTACCGCGAACTGCTGGCGTATCATGCACCTCTTTGACTGTCGCTTCCTGCGCATAGGCTGTGAGGGGCAGCGCAACCGCTGCCAGTAACCCTGCCAGATACGTCCGCATCGGTGGTGTTCTCCTGCAAAATGTTAAATGATCTGAATCGTTATATGGCGCACATTCTACAGACTTCTGCAGCAACTGCTGCATCCTCGTTTCTGAAAGTGGCATTCTTGCCTACCCGGGCATAAAATCAACATTTTATTAACATTAAGGATGTAATGTCTCATGTCAGCCATGCTAACCGCTGAAGAAGCGTTAAAACTCGTGGGCGAGATTTTTGTTTACCATATGCCGTTTAACCGTGCGCTGGGACTGGAGCTGGAGCGTTACGAAAAAGACTTTGCACAGCTCAGTTTTAACAACCAGCCGATGATGGTAGGCAACTGGGCACAGAGCATTTTACATGGCGGGGTGATTGCCTCCGCGCTGGACGTGGCTGCAGGGCTGGTATGTGTTGGCAGCACCCTGACCCGCCATGACACCATCAACGAAGACGAGCTGCGTCAGCGCTTATCCCGCATGGGTACCATCGATTTACGCGTCGATTATCTGCGTCCCGGGCGCGGAAACCGCTTCACCTGCAGCAGCAGCCTGCTCCGTGCGGGTAATAAGGTCGCCGTGGCGCGTGTTGAATTGCATAACGAAGAACAACTTTATATCGCCAGCGCAACCGCCACTTATATGGTGGGTTGAAGCTGAAAAATCGGGTAAAGTTAATTCACTTTTTTGTCACGGATTTTCCCGATGGATGCTAAACAGACGCGGCAGGGCGTGTTACTCGCCCTTGCCGCTTATTTTATTTGGGGTGTCGCACCCGCCTACTTTAAATTTATCGCTTACGTACCGGCTGATGAGATCCTCACTCACCGCGTCATCTGGTCCTTCTTCTTCATGATCGCGCTGATGAGCGTTAGTCGTCAGTGGTCTGGCGTCAAAACGCTGCTACAAACTCCGAAGAAGATCTTCCTGCTGGCACTCTCGGCAGTACTGATTGGCGGAAACTGGCTGCTGTTTATCTGGGCGGTGAATAACCATCACATGCTCGAAGCGAGTCTGGGCTACTTTATTAACCCGCTGGTGAATATTGTGCTGGGGATGATTTTCCTCGGCGAGCGCTTCCGCCGGATGCAGTGGCTGGCGGTGATCCTCGCCTTCTGCGGCGTGCTGGTTCAGCTGTGGACCTTCGGTTCACTGCCTGTTATTGCGCTGGGGCTGGCGTTCAGCTTTGCGTTCTACGGGCTGGTGCGTAAGAAGATTGCCGTGGAAGCGCAAACCGGCATGCTGTTTGAAACCCTGTGGCTGTTGCCGGTGGCCGCTATCTATCTGTTCGGCATTGCCGACAGCCCGACCAGCCACATGGGCAGCAACCCGTGGTCCCTGAATGTGATGCTGATGGCCGCAGGCGTGGTGACGACTATCCCACTGCTCTGCTTTACCGGTGCGGCAACGCGCCTGCGTCTGTCCACGCTGGGCTTTTTCCAGTACATCGGCCCAACGCTGATGTTCCTGCTGGCGGTGGTGTTTTACGGCGAAGTGCCGGGTGCGGATAAGATGGTGACGTTCGCGTTTATCTGGGTGGCACTGGCGATTTTTGTCGCTGACGCGATTTATACCCAGCGCCGGGTGCGTAAAGGGCTGTGATTTCCCCCCTCCCGGTGGGAGAGGGAATTCGATCGTAGGGCGGGTAAGCGCAGCGCCACCCGCCAGATTTTTACAGCCAGTTGCGACGCTTGAAATAGAGATACGGTGCCAGCCCGGCGAGGATCATAAAAATAATCGCCCCCGGATAGCCGAAACTCCACTTCAGCTCTGGCATAAACTCAAAGTTCATCCCATAGCTGGATGCCACCAGCGTCGGCGGCAGGAACACCACGGATACCACCGAGAAGATCTTGATAATGCGGTTCTGCTCGATGTTGATAAAGCCCATCGCCGCCTGCATCAGGAAGTTGACCTTCTGGAACAGTGATTCGTTGTGCGGCAGCAGGGATTCGATATCGCGCAGGATCTCACGCGCCTGTTCCAGCTGGCCGCCCGGCAGACGCGCCTTGCGCACCAGGAAGTTCAGCGCGCGCTGGGTATCCATCAGACACAGACGCACCTTCCAGCCGATATCTTCCAGCTCCGCCAGCGTGGAGAGCGCTTCGTCGTATTCATCGCCCTGATGGCCTTCCATGATGACGCGGCTCAGTTTTTCCAGATCGCTGTAGATATTTTCAATCTCATCCGCCAGTTGCTCAATTTTGGTTTCGAACAGATCGAGCAGCAATTCGTAAGCATTGCCGTCCACCATCGCCTGGCTGCGGGCGCGCATACGGTAGAGACGAAACGCCGGCAGTTCGCGCTCTCGCAAGGTAAACAGGCGACCGTCGCGAATGGTAAATGCCACGGTGGAGTTCCCCGCGTGGTCTTCGGCATCTTCAAAGAAGAAGAAGGAGTGAATGTGCAGGCCGTCTTCGTCTTCAAAAAAACGTGCGGATGCTTCGATGTCTTCCAGTTCCGGGCGAGTTGCCAGACTCTGCCCCAGCTCAGATTGTACGCGCAGGCGTTCATCGTCGTCCGGCTCGACCAGATCCACCCATACGGCATCAATGAGGGGCTGTGACTCTTCGGCTTCAAGCCGAGTCAGTCGGTTATTTTCGAGTTGAAATGCGCTCAACATGACCGGGACTCCCAATGCAAAAAATATCGGACAGTTCGGTGGGCACACAGAAACAAATTGGGTTTCAGACCATTAAACAGCCTGACTCAGCGCGACGGGAATAATGCAGGTCGCTGACAACCACTAAGGCCATCAGCAAGAGGAGATAGCCTTAGGAGTTGTTCCTGGATGACAGGGAATTGAGCCAGTATCTACTGGGTGTGTCCAAGGCGAATGTCCTCTTAGCGTAATCGTGCGCGCATGTTACGCCAGCAGCAACTGTGGCGTCAACACGCAACGAAACGCTGAAGGGCATTAATTGACCTTCAACGTATAAGGCTAGCAGATTATTACAAAATAATGATATTTTTCTGAAAGTTACACTGCTTCCAGCTTGGCATACGCGGCCACCAGCCATTTGATCCCCTGCCCCTGGAACGCCACCTGCAGGCGACTGTGCTCGCCGCTGCCTTCCAGATTGACGATGGTGCCTTCGCCAAACTTCGAATGGCGCACGCGCTGGCCCAGCTTGTAGCCAGTGTCGGTTTCCGCAATCGGCGAGCCCATCCGCTGATGGCTGACCGGGCGGCTGATACTGGCACGCAGACGAACCTCTTCGACACACTCTTCCGGCAATTCGCCGATAAAGCGCGACGGACGGTGATAGACCTCTTTACCGTACAAACGGCGGGTTTCAGCGTAGGTCAGCGTCAGCTTCTGCATCGCTCGCGTCACGCCTACGTAAGCCAGACGGCGCTCCTCTTCCAGACGCCCGCCTTCATCCAGCGACATCTGGCTCGGGAACATGCCCTCTTCCATGCCGACGATAAACACCTGCGGGAATTCGAGGCCTTTGGCAGAGTGCAGGGTCATCAGTTGAACCGCATCCTGCCAGGTATCCGCCTGCCCTTCGCCCGCTTCCAGCGCGGCGTGAGAAAGGAACGCCTGCAGCGGCATCAGGTCTTCGTCTTCTTCGTTGTAGCTGAACTGGCGCGTTGCCGTCACCAGTTCCTCTAAGTTCTCAATACGGGTCTGGCCCTTCTCGCCTTTCTCCTGCTCGTACATGGTGCGCAGGCCGGAGTCTTTGATCACCCGGTCAGTCTGCACGTGTAGCGGCATGTCGGCAGTTTCCTGCGCCAGCGCGTCAATTAATTCCAGGAAGCGCTGCAGCGCGCTGGCAGCGCGTCCGGCGAGGGCTTTTTCCTGCAACAGCTCGCGGCACGCCTGCCAGAGCGTAAGCTGACGATCGCGCGAGGCCTGACGCACCACGTCCAGCGTTCGGTCACCAATGCCGCGGGTTGGCGTATTCACCACACGTTCAAACGCCGCATCGTCGTTTCGGTTAGCGATCAGGCGCAGATAAGAGAGCGCGTCTTTGATCTCCTGACGTTCGAAGAAGCGCATGCCGCCGTAGATACGGTACGGCATGCTCACCTGCAGCAGCGCCTCTTCCAGCACGCGCGACTGGGCGTTGCTGCGATAGAGAATGGCACACTGCTCCAGCGCGCCGCCGTTGTCCTGCCAGGTTTTGATGCGGTTCACCACGAAGCGCGCTTCGTCGAGCTCGTTGAAGGCGCAGTAAATCGAAATGGGTTCGCCGTCGACGCCGTCGGTCCACAGCTTTTTACCCAGACGCCCGTTGTTGTTTTCAATCAGGGCGTTGGCCGCGCTCAGAATGTTGCTGGTTGAACGATAGTTCTGCTCCAGTCGGATGGTTTGCGCGCCGGGGAAATCGTTGAGGAAGCGCTGGATGTTCTCTACCTGCGCCCCGCGCCAGCCGTAGATAGACTGGTCATCATCCCCTACGATCATCACCTTGCCGGTATCCCCGGCCAGCAGGCGGATCCAGGCGTACTGGATGTTGTTGGTATCCTGGAATTCGTCCACCAGGATGTTGGTGAAGCGTTCACGGTAATGCTGCAGGATATGCGGTTTGTTCAGCCACAGTTCGTGGGCGCGCAGCAACAGTTCGGCAAAGTCCACCAGCCCGGCGCGGTCACACGCTTCTTGGTAGGCCTTGTAAACGTTCTGCCAGGTCTGCTCCACCGGATTGCCAAAGCTCTGAATATGGTGCGGGCGCAACCCTTCGTCTTTCTGGCCGTTGATGTACCACATCGCCTGACGCGGCGGCCACTGTTTCTCGTCGAGATTCATCGCCTTAATCAGGCGTTTCAGCAGACGGAGCTGGTCTTCACTGTCGAGGATCTGGAAATCCTGCGGCAGATTGGCGTCCATATGGTGCGCACGCAGCAGACGGTGCGCCAGACCGTGGAAGGTGCCGACCCACATGCCGCCCTGGCTGGTGCCCATCAGTTGGGCAATACGGTGGCGCATCTCCGCCGCCGCCTTGTTGGTGAACGTGACCGCCATGATGGAGTACGGAGAGCAGTTTTCCACGCTCTGCAGCCAGGCGATACGGTGAACCAGCACGCGCGTCTTACCACTGCCCGCCCCAGCCAGCACCAGCAGGTTGGTACGCGAGGCGGCAACCGCGTCACGCTGTTTGTCATTAAGGCTGTCGAGCAGGTAAGAAACGTCCATTGGCACCGTCACATAGTATTCAGGAACACAGCAAAGCGCCCGGTGGCGCTTCGCTTACCGGGCCTACAACTGCAAAAACCCTGGTAATTTATACAATATTACTGGTGATTATATCAGCGTCGTGAGGGATGCCAACCGTGAAATTTCCAGGTGCGGCAGAAGACGGCTGTCCGGGGCGATCATCAGGTCCGTCTTTTCTGGCTTGATCCAGCAGGCCTGCATACCGCAGCGGATGGCACCCGCTACGTCTGTGGTCAGGTCATCACCCACATGCAACATTTCGCCGAGCGGCAGGTTCAGCTTCTCCGCCGCCAGATGATACATATCGTTAAACGGCTTCGAGCGCCCGTGCGGACCCGCCCGCAGCACAAATTCAAAGTAATCCCCCAGACCAAACAGCTCCGGCTGCGCATTGCCATTGGTGATGGCGACCAGCGGCCATTTTTCTGCCAGTTTTGCCAGGGTGTCGTGCGTTTCCTGCGGCACGTCGATACGGCTGCGCCATTTGGCGAAGTTTTCCATTGCGGCTTCAGCCCCGACGGCCGCATCCTGTGCGCTCAGCCCAGCGTTGAGCATTGCCTGCTCCACCGCACGGCGACGCCATTCGGTTACATCGTGATAAATATCCGGCTCGGTCTCACGCAGGGACTGACGCAGCAGCTGAAAGTCTTTGTTCTGCATCGTCTTTAGCGCCGGATGGTAGTTCTGAACAAAAGCCAGTGACTCCTGCTCAGTTCGCAGGATCACTTCACGGTTGTCATAAAGGGTGTCATCAAGATCAAAAGTCAGGGCTGAGATGTGACCCAGTGGGCGGTAAAAACGCATTATTTCCCCCGTTTGGCGCGTGGATGCGCCGCGTCATACACCGACGCAAGGTGTTGAAAGTCTAAGTGGGTATAGATTTGGGTGGTGGAGAGATTCGCGTGGCCGAGCAGTTCCTGCACGCCACGCAGATCGCCACTCGATTCCAGCATATGGGTAGCAAAGGAGTGGCGCAGCTTATGTGGATGGACGTGGCTGTTGAGCCCCTGCTTAATGCCCCACTCTGCAAAGCGTTTCTGCACGTTACGCGCCGAGATCCGCTTGCCGAGTTTCGACAGGAACAGCGCATCCTCCTCGGCGCCAAACAGCCCGCGCAGATCCAGCCAGTGCTCAATCCACGAGACGGCATTACGGCCAATCGGCAGGCGGCGCTCTTTGCTGCCCTTACCCATCACCCACACTTCGCCGGACTCCAGATCGAGATGTTTTAAATCGAGATTAACCAGTTCGGAAAGACGCAGACCCGCACCGTACATGACCTCCAGCATCGCGCGATCGCGCACGGCCAGCGGGTCGTTGAGGTCAATATCCAGCAGGCGGTTTACATCGTCGACGTCGATATTTTTCGGCAGGTGACGCGGGGCTTTCGGCGTGGCGATGCCTTTCGCCGGGTTGGCTTTTAAGCCGCCCTGGCTCACCAGCCAGTCGAAGAAACTGCGCAGCGCAGAAAGCCTGAGTGCCAGACTCGCCGGGCTTAGGTTTTTTTTACGGCTGCGCACAACAAACCCACGGACGGTCGCAGCGTCACATTGTTGCCAGCTTTTCAGGCCGATCTCATCGGCAATCTGCATGATGGCATCAAGCTGACGCTGATAGTTCAGCAGCGTAATGGGGCTTAGCTGACGTTCAACGCCCAGGTAGCGCAGAAAGCGCGAGACGTCAGTCGCGAGCAGGGCGTCCGTCATACACGTTCAATCCAGCGCTCCAGCAGCTCAGGCAGCATCAGGGCGATCTCCTGCAGCAGCTGCGTGCCTTGTCCCTGCTCGTAATGATGCGCGTCGCGGCTGGTAAATAACATCACCCCCAGATCGCCATCACGCCCCATCATCGACATCGCCACCGAGCCTATCGCTTTCGCCTCCGGCAGTACCACCAGCAGTTCCGGCCCGTTAAGCGGCCCAAGATAGTGATGTTCGTGGCCCAGACGCTGAATACGCAGGGGTTCAAACGCCTGGCGACTCAACGCCAGATGGGTAAAACCGGACGGCGCGCCAATGCGCCAGCGGTCAGGGAAAAGACGAATCGTTGCGCCAGCCAGCCCCAGTTCACGCGCCCAACGGTGGAAGCGGCTGAGAAATTCTTCGAGGCTGTGCGCCGAGGCCAGACGCGCCTGCAGATGCAGAAGACGATAGAACAGGCTTTCGTTCGTGTTGGCCTGCTCCATCAGCAGCGTCATGTTCTCTTCAAGCTGACTGATGTGGTTGCGCGAGCGTGCCATGTGCCATTCGACCAGCGACACGGTCCCGCGAACCGGATGCGGCACACGCATCGCTTCGACGACGCGTGCATTGCGAATAAAAAACTCAGGATTGCGCAGCAGATAATCAACAACAGCCCTGTCGTCCAGTTCCGTCACCGTTTCCTGCAGTTCTTCCCCTGGTTGTTTCATAGATGGATAAACCCGTCATAGACATGTGCCGCCGGGCCAGTCATATACAGTGGATGACCCGGTCCTTTCCAGGCGATATCAAGACGACCGCCTGGTAACTCCACGCGAACCTCTTCGGCCAGTAACCCCTGAGAGATGCCGACGGCCACCGCAGCACAGGCACCGCTTCCGCAAGCCTGCGTTTCGCCCGCGCCGCGCTCGTACACGCGCAGACGGATATGCTCACGCTTCACCACCTGCATAAAACCGATATTCGCCCGTTCCGGGAAACGTTCATGGCTTTCCAGCACCGGACCCAGGGTTTCAACCGCGGCCGTTTCCACGTTATCGACCTGAATCACACAGTGTGGGTTGCCCATCGAGACGACGCCACACAATACTGTCTGCTCGGCCGCACGCATAATATAGGTCTTTTCCGCTTTGTTTGCGCGAAACGGCACCGCAGAAGGTTCGAAGTTTGGTTCGCCCATGTTCACGCGCACCAGCTCGTCATCGGTAACGCTGAGCACCATGCGGCCATTCGCCGTGCTGACACGGATATCGCGTTTGTTGGTCAACCCTTTCAGGCGGACAAAGCGGGCAAAACAGCGCGCTCCGTTGCCGCACTGATTCACCTCGCTGCCATCCGCATTGAAAATACGGTAGTGGAAATCGAGGTCGGGATCGTACGGCGGTTCAACCACCAGCAGCTGATCGAACCCCACGCCCAGGTGTCGATCCGCCAGGCGGCGGATCAGTTCCGGGGAGAAAAAGACATTCTGCGTTACCGCGTCGACGACCATAAAATCGTTACCAAGGCCATGCATTTTAGAGAACTGCATCATTTGCTCCATTGCGCGGGTACAGAACGTGATCGTCAGAGATTAACCTGAGTCGGGCCACCGTTGTTGCCACGATCGTTAGTGTCTGGCGTAGATGACTCAATGCCGCTGTTCACAGGTTTCGTCGGCGGCGGCGCGGTTTTATCCGCTGGCGGGAAGTACAGCGGCCCCTTCAGCCCACAGCCAGTCAGACTAAACAGCGTGATGAGAACGGCAAGCGTTCGGAAAGCGTTTTTCATTATAAAGTTGCCCGTAAGTTCAAATCTGTTTCTATCATCGCAGGAGAAGACACAAAAGCAAGAGTTTGCCGCTTTCCTGCAACGGGAATTATTTAGGGTTATACTGCCGGCATCACGAAAAACAGGAACAAAACCATGAACGACAGTGAATTCCATCGCCTTGCCGACACCCTGTGGATGACCATTGAAGAGCGCCTGGACGACTGGGAAGGCGACAGCGATATCGATTGTGAAATCAACGGCGGTATCCTGACCCTCAGTTTCGAAAACGGCAGCAAAATTATTATTAACCGCCAGGAGCCGCTTCACCAGGTATGGCTGGCGGCCAGACAGGGTGGCTACCATTTCGATCTGAAAGGGGATGAATGGGTTTGTGACCGTAGCGGCGAAACCTTCTGGGATCTGCTGGAGCAGGCTGCAACCGCGCAGGCGGGTGAAGATGTGAGTTTCAGGTAGTGTTGTTGCCCGGTGGCGGCTACGCCTTACCGGGCCTACAACGGCTCGGACCGTAGCCACCCGGCGAAAAGCATCACGAGAAATACTGCTGCAACAGCGGTGCGGTATCCTGATTCGCAGGCACGGCAGGCGTGACGGCCTGAGTACGGAACGGAATCACCTGCGCACGGCCATCGACATTCACAATCTGGTAGAACTGCGGCAGGTTGAAGTTGATGAAGCTGGAGCCGTAGGTGAAGCGGTCATGTGATGAGGAGTAGAAGCGGCTAACGTCACGCACCAGTTCCTCTTTACTGCCTTCGCAGTGGTGATACACCTCTGCGCGGTTGGTCTCATCAAGAATATAGATGTTGAAACCAGCATCGTCTCCCGACTCTTCAAAGAAGAACTGGATAATCCCTTCACTGGCAAAGCCATCCACCACCTGCGGCAGCTTGACGTGGTTGGTCTCCACCTGAACCGACAGGCCATGCAGTTTGTTGTGCGAAATCGCGCCGTAAAACTCAATGGCGTTCTCCAGCTTCTGCACCGACACGTTCAGGCGTTCGAAGAACAGACCCCAGGTTTGCCCTGAAACACGCAGCGCTTTAAAGCGACCGGTTTCCTGACGGGTACTGGAAAGACGCAGCTCAATACACTCTGAAACTAACTGCTGCACGCGGGTACGAATCAAACCACGCAGGTGCTGGCTGTAGCAGAACACTTCCACGCTGTCCGGCGGCGCGGCATCCTGGTGCATCTTACCGAGAATGGTTTTCAACGCTTCGATCATCGCCTGCTCACCGTTGAAGTGCAGCGTACGCACTTCGTTCCACGAGTTGCGGTACAGCAGATCCACGCTGCCGACCAGGCAATTTTGCTGCTCGCCAAAGCTGAAGACGTCCAGCTTGCGGAAGTCAAAATGCACGACCTGATTGCGGAAGGCCGCCGTCGGGTCATATTCCAGGTTGACGATAATCGCCAGATGACGAATTTCACACGGGCTGTAGAGCGCTTTTGGCGTGGGTGCCGGCAGACGCAGCGGGAAGTGATGGGAGACATCCGCCACCATCTCCTGCAGTTTGGCTAAATCGACCACTTCGTTGCCTTTGATAAACAGGCGGGTGCGCGAGGTCAGCAGGCCGTTAAACCAGGCCCAGGCCACCAGCTTGTTCAGGTAGCGGTTATACTCCAGCGGCTGATGGCTAATGATTGAATCCATGCTTGGGGCACGGTTATACAGATACCACCCGGTGCGGTTCGCGCGGCCCGGCGGCACATAGATAAAGGTCAGGTTTGGCTCTGACAGATCGGGCGAAATTTGCGGGTTAACCAGGGTGACTTTGCCCGGCAGCGCTTCAAACGCGGCATACAGCTTGCGGGTCAATACCCCGATGTCCTGTGGGCTGGCGGACACGCTGAGGTTGTTACGGCGCGCAAAGCGGATCAGGTTACGGTAGCTTTGCATCATCGCATCAAGCAGTTCGTTGTGCGCTTCACGCACCTGATCGATTTTCCAGTTGGCGCGATTGTCGAGCATGGAGAGACGCTCTTCGCCCCATCCCCACTCTTTGACGAGCTGAGAAACTACTTCACGACGCCAGCCCACGCAGGCGCGTTCGCGGCTCAATTTCTCACAAACTTTGAGATAGAAACATCGACGCACCAGGTCGAGACGCGTGGTGTCATCAATGGCTTTCAGGTATTCGGTAACGCGTTCCAGCATCATGCAGTAGGCGTCAAGCCCAAAGGAGACAATCTCCCCGTCGTGCAGACGCTGCTTGATATCTTTCGCCAGCAGGCGTGGGGTTGGGTATTCCCAGGAATAGGCTTCGAGCAACAGCGTTTTCAGCACCGCTTTATACGGTGAGTCGATGCTCTTATAAAGCTGCCAGAGGCTCGCGCCAAAGTACTCTTCGGCCGACAGGGAGCTCAGGCCGCCCAAATCCAGCCATTCGTTTGGCGTCAGTACGCCCTGCGCGTAGAGCGACATCACGTAATCATCGTAATGCTCTTCTTCTTCGCACGGGACCATATTCCACAGAATACGCTTCCCGGCCAGACGCACTGCCGTACGGTAAAATTCGTCCAGCAATAAAATGTGCTGCGTGGAGCCACAGTCCTCACCACCCAGACTGCCGCTTTCGTTATGGCGGAAACGGTTTTCATCAATCAGGAAGAAGCTCACTTCCACGCCAAGCGATGCCGCCCAGCTTTCCAGCAGGCTACATTTACGCTGCAGCAACTGACGCTCTTCGTTATCGAGCCAGGATTGATGACAGACCCAGATGTCCAGGTCAGACGAACAGCTTTGCCCTACCGAAGAGGTGCTCCCCATGGAGTAAACGCCGGTGATAGGCAGTTCACCTTTCGGGGATTCCTGCGGCGGCATGCCACGGTAGAGTTCAAGTTCGTTGAGATAATGCTGTTGGGTTTCATCAGGCGTGAAAAGGCAAATGCCCTTGGGAACGTTACCGTCAAGGTAACCCGGCATCAGCGGATGGTGATAGTGCAATAATGTCGGCAGCAGACTGTATACCTGCTGGAAAGCAGGGCCCATGGCAGCAAGCGCGCGATCCACACGCAGTTGATTGATGGCATCCAGTCTCTGTTTCAGAGTCTCAATATAGAGGTACAAGACGTATCGCCTGATGTTTCCGGGTGTCGCAAGCTATTCAAAAACAAAAATAACAGCGAGCCCGCAGTATTTCAAAAAGATAACCGTTACCCTTTTTCGCCCTTATCATTATGCTGGTACCGACGAAAAAATGGTCTAAAACGTGATCAATTTAACACCTTGCCGATTGACCGTAAAGAAAGTTGCGCTACATACAAAGTGTAGCACCGTTCTGTACGTGTAAATTCCTTAATACGGCTGTGGCTGACGAGAACTCCCGCCCTGTCCCTCTCTTCTTCATCACCGTAAAACTGCCATCCCAGAGTCAACAATGTTAGGATGGTTAGCGATTGATAATGACGGTAACAAGCATGTTAGACAATGTTTTGAGAATTGCCACACGCCAAAGCCCTCTTGCGCTCTGGCAGGCACATTATGTTAAGCAGCGCCTGAAAGCCTGCCACAGCGGCTTGCGCGTCGAGCTGGTGCCCATGGTTACGCGCGGCGATGTGATCCTTGATACGCCGCTGGCGAAAGTGGGCGGCAAAGGCTTGTTTGTCAAAGAACTGGAACTGGCATTGCTTGAGAACCGCGCCGATATCGCCGTGCATTCGATGAAAGACGTGCCCGTCGAGTTCCCGGAAGGGCTGGGACTGGTGACCATTTGCGAGCGCGAGGATCCGCGCGATGCGTTTGTCTCTAACCAGTTTGACTCGCTAGATGCGTTGCCCAAAGGCAGCGTGGTTGGCACGTCCAGTTTACGCCGCCAGTGTCAGTTGGCTGAACGCCGTCCGGATCTGATCATACGCTCGCTGCGCGGTAACGTTGGCACGCGTCTGGGCAAGCTGGATAACGGCGATTACGATGCCATTATCCTCGCGGTAGCAGGACTTAAGCGTCTGGGGCTGGAGTCACGCATTCGCGTCGCGTTGCCACCGGAGCTCTCTTTGCCGGCCGTGGGACAGGGCGCTGTAGGTATTGAGTGCCGTCTGGATGACAGGCGTACCCGTGAACTGCTTGCGCCGCTGAATCATGACGAGACGGCCATTCGCGTCAAAGCCGAGCGTGCGATGAATACCCGCCTTGAAGGGGGGTGCCAGGTGCCGATTGGCAGCTATGCTGAATTAATTAACGGTGAACTGTGGCTGCGTGCGCTGGTTGGCGCGCCGGACGGTTCGCAGATGGTACGCGGTGAGCGCCGCGGTAAACCGCAAGATGCTGAGCAGCTTGGCGTTTCGCTGGCGGAAGAGTTACTGGATAACGGTGCCCGCGAGATTCTGGCTGACGTTTACGATGGAGAGCCCCCTGCATGAGTATTCTCGTCACCCGCCCTTCTCCCGCAGGAGAGCAGTTAGTGAGCCGTCTGCGCGCACTGGGGCAGGTGGCCTGGAGTTTTCCGCTTATTGAATTCTCCCCGGGTCGGGAGCTGTCCGCGCTCGCCGACCATATGAATACCCTTCAGGAAGGCGACCTGCTGTTTGCCTTGTCGCAACATGCCGTGGAATTTGCCCATGCGCAGCTACAACAGCAGGGACTGAACTGGCCTACCGCGCCACGCTATTTCGCGATTGGCCGTTCCACCGCCCTGGCGCTGCATACCGTAAGTGGAGCAGACGTGCGTTACCCGTTAGATCGGGAAACCAGCGAAGTCTTGCTACAATTACCTGAATTACAAACCCTAATCGGAAAACGTGCGCTGATTTTACGCGGTAACGGCGGACGCGAACTGTTAGGCGAAACGCTGCGTGAACGCGGAGCTGACGTCACGTTTTGCGAATGTTATCAACGCTGTGCAAAACATTACGATGGTGCACAAGAGGCGATGCGCTGGCATACGCGCGGCATTACAACGCTGGTGGTGACCAGCGGCGAAATGCTGCAGCAACTCTGGTCGTTGGTGCCGCTTTGGTATCGTGAAAACTGGTTACTCCACTGTCGGCTTTTGGTCGTCAGTGAGCGTCTGGCGAACCTCGCCCGGGAACTGGGCTGGCAAGATATTCGGATCGCTGATAACGCCGACAACGATGCGCTGCTGCGCGCATTACAATAACTCTCATAATGGGATGCCATAATGACGGAACACGACAAATCCTCCGCCGTGGTTGAAGAGACCAGGGAGACTGTGGACATGACGCCACAGTTAGAAACGACTGAGAAAACCGTTGAGAAGAAAAACGGCAGCAACAAGACCAGCCTCGCGCTGAGCGCGATTGCCATCGCCATTGCGCTGGCAGCAGGCGTCAGCCTCTACGGCCTGGTGAAACAGCAAAGCACCAATCAGACGGCAACCAGCGACGCGCTGGTTAATCAGCTCGCTGCGCTGCAAAAAGCGCAGGAGACACAAAAAACCGAGCTGGAAGGCGTCATCAAACAGCAGGCCGCCGCGCTTGCCGATGCGAACAGCAAACAGGAAGAGCTAACCAAACAGCTGGACGAAGTGCAGCAAAAAGTGGCCTCCATTTCCGGTACCGATGCCAAAACCTGGCTGCTTTCTCAGGCCGATTTTCTGGTGAAACTGGCCGGGCGTAAGCTCTGGAGCGATCAGGATGTCACCACCGCCGCCGCTCTGCTGAAAAGCGCAGATGCGAGTCTGGCGGACATGAACGATCCAAGCCTCATCACCGCACGTCGCGCCATTACCGAAGACATCGCCAGCCTCTCCGCCGTTTCTCAGGTGGATTATGACGGCATCATCCTCAAGGTAAATCAGCTCTCGAACCAGATTGATAACCTGCAGCTGGCTGATAACAACGACGACGATTCGCCCATGGATTCCGACGGCACCGAGCTGTCCAGCTCCCTGAGCGAGTGGCGTGTAAACCTGCAAAAAAGCTGGCAGAACTTTATGGACAGCTTCATCACCATTCGTCGCCGTGATGAAACCGCCGTGCCGCTGTTAGCGCCGAACCAGGATATCTACCTGCGTGAGAACATTCGTTCCCGTCTGCTGGTCGCGGCCCAGGCCGTGCCACGTCATCAGGAAGAGACCTACAAACAGGCGCTGGATAACGTCTCCACATGGGTACGTGCTTACTACGATACCGATGATGCCACCACCACGGCGTTCCTCGATGACATCGACAAACTGAGTCAGCAGAACATCACCATGAACGTGCCGGATAAACTGGCCAGCCAGCCGATTCTGGAAAAGCTGATGCAAACGCGCGTACGTAACCTGCTGGCACAGCCGGGCGTTCCGGCTGCGCAGACGGGTGAACCTGCACCAGCCGCTGCGCCCGCGCCTGAAAGCGCCCCACAAGGAGAGTAACGATGCTTAAAGTACTCTTACTCTTTATCCTGCTGATCGCCGGGATCGTCCTTGGGCCGATGCTTGCCGGTCACCAGGGATACGTGTTGATCCAGACCGACAATTACAACATCGAAACCAGCGTAACGGGTCTGGTGATCATTCTGATCCTGGGCGTTGTGGTGCTGCTGGCGCTGGAGTGGATCCTGCGCCGTATTTTCCGCACCGGTGCCCATACCCGTGGCTGGTTCGTTGGCCGCAAGCGCCGTCGCGCCCGTAAGCAGACCGAGCAGGCGCTGATTAAGCTCGCCGAGGGCGACTATCAGCAGGTGGAAAAGCTGATGTCCAAAAACGCCGATCACGCCGAACAACCCGTCGTGAACTATCTGTTGGCTGCTGAAGCAGCTCAACAGCGTGGTGACGAGGCCCGTGCCAATCAGCATCTGGAGCGCGCGTCGGAGATGGCGTCCGACAACCAGATCCCGGTTGAGATCACCCGTGTTCGCCTGCAGCTGGCACGTAATGAAAACCATGCGGCGCGCCACGGCGTTGACCGTCTGCTGGAAATCACCCCTCGCCACCCTGAAGTGCTGCGCCTTGCCGAGCAGGCCTATATCCGTACCGGTGCCTGGGGTTCACTGCTGGACATTATTCCTTCGATGGCGAAAGCCGACGTGGGTGATGATGAACATCGTGACGAACTCCAGCGCATGGCGTGGATTGGTTTGATGGATCAGGCGCGTGCCGATCTGGGCAGCGATGGTCTGAAAACCTGGTGGAAGAATCAGAGCCGCAAAACACGTCAGCAGGTTCCTCTGCAGGTGGCAATGGCGGAACACCTGATTGAATGTGACGATCATGACACGGCTCAGGAGATCCTCCTCGACGGTCTGAAGCGCCAGTACGACGATCGTCTGGTCATGGTGATCCCGCGTCTGAAAACCAACAACCCTGAGCAAATCGAAAAAGTGCTGCGCCAACAGATCAAAACCGTTGGCGATCGTCCGCTGCTCTGGAGCACGCTGGGTCAGTCGCTGATGAAACACGGTGAATGGCAGGAGGCGAGCCTCGCCTTCCGTGCGGCGTTAAAACAGCGCCCGGACGCGTTTGACTACGCGTGGCTTGCCGATACGCTCGACAAGCAGCATAAACCGGAAGAAGCTGCCGCCATGCGGCGCGACGGGCTGCTTTTGACGTTGCAGAATAATGGAAATCAGCAATAATCGTTAAGGAGGCCGGACGGCCTCCTTTTTTACGCACCCTTTTTGCATATCCATCAGGAAACGTTCCGGCCAATGTAACGATCTCTTTTCATTAACCTTTTTACACACACGCGCATCAGCCGCGTGGACTAAATCGTTTTTGAAAGGAAATCGTCATGAACTCGCTTTTGTATGCGCTTGTTGAAGCGCTGCGCTGTCATCGCTGGCTGCGTTTGCTGGCCTGCGCCTTTATTTTTACGTCGTTGGGAAATGGGTTAACTCAGGTTGTTGTCTTCGGTTTACTTTTAGACTGGTCGGCACCAGCCACTCTGCTTACGCTCGCCTTTCTTTTTGCAACGGTGCCTGGTTTTATCGGCAGCATCATCAGCGAAAAACTGTGCGCACACTATTCTCCCGTCTCTTTGTTGATCCTGTCAGAGGGGTTGGGCTTACTCGCCCTGTTATTCCCACTGCTGGGTATTCATTATCACAGTATTTCAGCGCTGCTTGCTGTGCAATCCACCGAAGCCCTGTTGAATGGGATGAGCTGGCCGGCGCTAACGTTGCTCTTTAAACGCGGACTCAGTAAAGCAGAGCTTCCTGCAGCAACCTGTCTTGAAAACGTGATTTTTGCGGCTCAGGTACTGCTCGGTACCGGACTGGGCGTAGTACTTTTCCAGCGAATATCGGTGATGACATTGCTGGCAATCGATGCTGCCAGCTTTCTGGGGTCAATGTTTATGCTGTGGCTGGCTGGAAGGACATTTACTGCGCAAGCACGCTCTTTATCCCCAGACGAAGGCTCCCCGGTTATGCTGCGGTGGCATGCGCTGACCCTCCGGCAAAAACGCAGTTTACTCATTTTGCCCGTTCTGGCAGCCGTCGGTTCACCCGCCATGGCGCTTTTACCGGCGCTAGCGCAGCAGATCCAACCGGAGGATGCTGCGGATCTCGCCTTACCGCTTCTCTTTGCCAGGAGTATGGGGCAGCTTTGCGGCCCTATACTGCTGAAGAGAGACAGCCTGCCGCGGCTCACTGCGCACACACCATTGTTAATGCTCTGCCTTAGCCTCTTTTTAGCGGCTTACGGTGTGATCCCGTTTTTATCTGGTTGGATGGTGTGTGCACTGGGGATGATTTTTATTGCGCATCTGGCATCAAACGTTGTTTTCGCGGTGGGAACATACGGTGTGCTAAGCAACTTTCACTCTACGCAGACTGCTTCAGCGAGTGGAAAAGTCTGGCGCTGGCAAACGCTCAGTGCCTCTTTGTTCACCGGTATTGCAGCGGCATTAACCGCCGCGTTAGAGGCACTACAGGCAATGTATATTGTCTCTGCGGGTGCGCTGCTTCTGGCAGCCCTGGTCATGTTTCGTTACCGTGAATAAGGCATAAAAAAACGCCTGCTATAAAAGCAGGCGTTAAAACAGGTCTGTAAGACAACATATTTGGTGCTTCACTCAACGTTATGCCCATGGTGTCTGATGAGGCCGAAGCGACATCTGTCAGTGGACGATAAGCACCGTAAATGGCTCTGCATCATTCCTGAGTTTATGAGGCACGAAGGCGAACATAAGAGATGGAATGAGCATCTACACGTATATTATTGCACGTTACATGCCAACGTTACACGAAGAAATTTTACATCGCGCAACATTTTAAGATAAAAGGAATTTCTGCTGCTAAGATCCGTCTGACGCACCATAAGATATCGGTAAAAGCGCAGAAGTGTCGTCAGAAAGAGACGGTTAAGACGCTGATGCAATATTATTTTAGTTTTCAATTAATTAAGTGTCGCTGGTTCGCGACAACAGGAAACGCGTATGTCGGGGAATGGATACAGAGGTGAAAAGCCGCAGAAAACAAAAAACCCCGCCGAAGCGGGGTTCAAAATTGGTCGGCGAGAGAGGATTCGAACCTCCGACCCACTGGTCCCAAACCAGTTGCGCTACCAAGCTGCGCTACTCGCCGATGTACTGCTTTTTGAATTTTTAGTTCAATTCATTAAAGTCGTGGTGCGAGGGGGGGGACTTGAACCCCCACGTCCGTAAGAACACTAACACCTGAAGCTAGCGCGTCTACCAATTCCGCCACCTTCGCAATTCACAACTCTTCAATAATGGGGTGGCTAATGGGATTCGAACCCACGACAACTGGAATCACAATCCAGGGCTCTACCAACTGAGCTATAGCCACCACTGTATTCTTTCACGCGGTACTGACTACTTCTCAGACCACCGCAGCTCTAGCGCCGGGACTAAAATGGCGCGCCCGACAGGATTCGAACCTGAGACCTCTGCCTCCGGAGGGCAGCGCTCTATCCAGCTGAGCTACGGGCGCTTAGCGCCGTTGCGGGGCTGGATATTACGTACCTCCGACCCCGCTGTCTAGTGCTTTTTTGAAAAAAATGCGCGTTTGGTTATGGTTTGCACATTTTGCCGCTTATTCCTCCACTTTCTGCGTGGTGCCGCGGCGCCCCAGCCCAAATAGCTTGTAGGCTGCAGTGACTGCCGCCAGGAAGATCATCCCGACAAACAGCGACATGCGGGTATCATCATTAAAGTACATCCCGATTAATACGCAAATCAGGAACGCCATCGTCAAATAGTTCGCATACGGGAACAGAATCGAGCGGAACGGATGGCTGGCAATCGCCTGTTTATGCGCATGGCGGAAACGCAGCTGGCTAATCAGAATAACGAACCACGGCACCATCCCCGGCAGCACGCTGGCACTGTAGACATAAACAAATACGCGCTGCGGGTTTGGAATAATGTAGTTCAGGCATGAGCCAATCAGCAGGATGACAATCGACACCGCCACACCCGCAACAGGCACACCCGCGCGGGACACTTTACTCATTGCCGCAGGCAACTGGTTGTTCTTCGAAAGCGCATAGAGCATACGACCACAGCTGTACATTCCGCTGTTACAGCCAGACAACGCCGCCGTCAGGACGACAAAGTTGATGATACCTGCTGCCGCCGTAATACCTATCTTCGCGAATGTTAAGACAAACGGGCTGCCTGTCGTGCCGATCTCATTCCACGGGAAGATGGTCACGATAACGAAGATCGCCCCCACATAGAAAATCAGGATACGCCACAGCACCTTACCCACCGCACTACGCAGCGTGACCTGCGGGTTCTTCGCTTCACCGGCTGTAATACCGATAAGCTCAACGCCCTGATAGGACGCGACAACGATACACAGCGCCGTCAGGAAGCCTTTCCAGCCACCAGCGAAGAAGCCGCCGTGCCCGGTCAGGTTACCGAAGCCAATCGCGTGACCACCGTTGCCAAAGCCGAAGAAAATGACGCCGAGTCCAACCACAATCATCACGATGATGGTGGTGACTTTAATCATCGCAAACCAGAACTCGATTTCACCATAAAGGCGAACGGCTGCCAGGTTTGCCATTGCCACCAGCCCCACAGCAATCAGTGCCGGTATCCACTGAACCATGTCCGGGAACCAGAACTGCACATACACCCCGATTGCGGTAATCTCCGAGATACCCACCGCCATCCACATAAACCAGTATGACCAGGCCGTCAGATAGCCGAAGAACGGGCTCATGTAGCGGTGCGCATAGACGGCGAAAGAGCCGGTCACTGGCTCCAGGAAGAGCATTTCGCCCATCGAACGCATGATGAAGAAAACGAACAGGCCAGCAATAATATATGCCAGCAGAACGGATGGCCCGGCCCATTTGAGCGTGCTTGCAGAGCCCATAAACAGGCCCACACCAATAGTGCCGCCCAGCGCTATCAGTTCAATATGACGAGCTTCCAGCCCACGCTGTAGCTCCGGTTTTTTCTCTGCCATAGATCCTCGGTTGTGTTTGCTGTTTCCCGGCTTAATACCAGGTATTGTTTTTTAGGGGTACTAAAATACGGAGCGAATGGTTTCTTAAATTCTGCAAAATGGCAAACAATGCATTAAAAAAATAAATGCATTGCACAGTTTCGCAGCAGTTTTGCAGGGGAGTTGCAGCGCGAACAGCATATCGCGCTACATTTTGATTACATTTTCCCGGTGTAGTGCCAGGCGAGATAACGCAGCAGACGGAGCTGGCGTTTAATACGTGTTGGTTGCGACAGCAGGCGGTACAGCCACTCCAGTCCCAGGTTTTGCCATACCTTCGGCGCACGTTTTACATGGCCAGTGAAGACGTCATAGGTCCCGCCGACGCCCATATAGAGGGCATCCGGGCAAACCAGACGGCAATCACGCATCAAAATTTCCTGGCGCGGTGAGCCCATCGCCACGGTGACAATTTTCGCCCCGCTGTCGCGCACGCGGTCAAAAAGCGCCTGCCGATCCTCTGGTTTAAAATAGCCGTCCTGACTACCCACAATATTAACATTCCACTGACGCCGCAGCTTCTGCTCGGTCTGCGCCAGGACCTCAGGCTTACCGCCAATAAGAAATACGGGCGTGCCTTCTGCCCCTGCACGTGCCATCAGCTGTTCCCAGAGATCGGCCCCCGCGACGCGTGAAACATTAGCACCAGGAAACTTTTTGCGGATCGAGCGTACCACGCTGATACCGTCCGCGTATTTAAACTCGGCGGCCTCGATCAGACTTCTGACTTCAGCGTTATCTTCTACCGCCAGCATTTTCTCCGCATTGATGGCGACCAGCGTACCGGATTTCATCTGGCCACCCGCAAAGAGAAAATCCAGCGCGTGTTGCATATCGCGCCAGCCAATAAGCTGCAGGCCACGCAGCGCGTAGCGCGGTGCAGAGGTTGTGTCGGTCATGACTATCCTTACTCAGACTTGCGACAGCGTTCTGCTGCCCTGTGGCTCGCGCTTATGCACAAGCCCTGCACTGTCAAACAGCCAGTACAGCAGTTTGGCCAGCAGCAGGCAGACGCCGAAAACGACCATAAAGAAAACCACGCGCGAGACGAAGGAATCCAGCCCCTCGCGCGCCAGAACGATCATATTGAAAATGGCACCAAAGCAGAAACTGTGCAAAATGGCGGCCTTGTAGCGGTTAGTCTCTTCGTTGCCGAGCACATAGAGCCAGTCAAACCATTTGATAATCAGCCCTACCACAACCGCGCCCGGCAGAATAAACCAGCTTCCGCCCATTACCACCAGCGAACCAATCAGCGTAGGGGAAATGGCCAGACCTGAATGGTTGTTCAGCACTTCCCAGGTGAAGTAGTTCGCTGTGTTGAGCACGGCACCCGGGCGGTCAGGCCACAGCCACGACGGGATAAACACATAAAAGTCACGCACAATGGGCGCCAGCCCCTGGAAATCGATCTTGTCGTAGTTTTGCAGCAGTAAAGCGAGGTTTTCCCACGGCGAGAAGGTGTCGCGCGTGAGATACAGGAAGGTGTAAAACGCTTCGTCACCGGCCACGTTCAGTCCATAGCGCTTAAGGGCCAGCCAGAACATCCCCACAATGCCAAACACGCCCGCTGCCGCCAGCATCCACAGGGAGATCCATCCGCGAATGATGCCGATAAACAGGAAAATCGCAAAGGCGATAATAATGTTGGCGCGCGTCCCACCCACAATCATGTAGGTCAGGAAACCAAAGGCGACCGTGCTCACCAGGAAGAAGAGCCAGGCCTTACTGTCCTGGCGCAGGAAAAAGATCACCAGCATTGCCGGGATGAAGAAATAGAAGAAGCGCTTAAGCGCCACGCCCGAAACTTCGGCAGAAAAAATCTGACTGTAGGAGTGCAGCTTAAACAGCAAAAAGCCGTTATGCATGAAGAAGATCCCCACGCTGACCAGCGCGATGGTCATCAGCATTACCCACGTCAGATGGGTCTCTACCCGGTTCATGGTGAACAGCGGACGACGCGGCGCACTCGCTTTCACCGCACGCAGACGCGTTTTATAGGTGACGTAGTACACCGCATAGAAGCAGGTCGCCGACAAGAGTGCCTGGAGCAGGATTTCCGGCGGCGCGACACTCACGTCAAAACGGAAAACCAGAATACTGGTCAGCGGAAAACCGAAGAAGAAGGTCAGAAGAAACAGTAACGAGAAGAAGACGTTAAAGTTAAAACGCACGCGGCGGAACTCAAACCAGGTCAGAGTGGCGATAAATAGCGTGCTCAGAAGCCATACCACTAACAAGCCGCTGAATTGCAACTGGCTCATGCGTTGTCTCCTGAAGCGATACGCAGCGCACGATGCCACGGCGTAAGATAGTTCGGGCTAAAGAAATCGATGGTACTTTTATCCACCAGCGCCAGTTGACGCTGAGCTTCGCGTACCACCTCCACGTTCAGGGTATCCGTGGTGAACAGCACCGGAATGTGTTGTTCAGCCATATCCTGCCAGAACGGATTATCGCGATTAAGCACACAGGGAACGCCTGCCTGAATCAGCAGGCACAGCGTGCCAATTCCCTGCTGGCGGGCAAAGATGAAATAGCCGAGATCGCACTGGCGAAGCAGCGCAAGATATTCATCAAATTCCAGCTTATCGCGCAGGATGTTCACATTCTCCGGGCTAAACAATCCCAGAGCCTGCTGACGAACGTCGTTGATGTAAGCATCATTGTTGGCCGGATAGCCCATCGGCACAACGACATTCACCGTGTCACCAAACTGCTGATGTACCGCCTTCAGCGCAGCAATATGCTCGTTGCTGCGATCGCCAGAGTTACCCACCAGGATCGTCAGCTTACCCTCACGCGGCGTATCGTTTGCCATGTTATTCAGCGCCGGGTTCATGCGTGTCGGGAAATAGAGCAGCTCACCGCGAACGTTGGGGTGCTGTTTCGCGAAGTAATTGAGATCGCCACGGGTGGCGAAAACACAGCCAACCCGCCCCTGCGCCATACGCCGTAGCGGGTAGAAGAGTCGGAACTTCCAGCCGCGGGAGACTTCATAGAGATCGGCTCCCCAGATATGCCAGCTGCACTGGGAAGGTTTAATCCCGCCACTCAGAAGAGCCAGCCACAGACCGGTATTAAATTGTCCATGGAAGAAGAAGCGCTGCTCACGATCCGCTTTCGCTTTCGCGACAACTGCCTTCGCCAGTGCGGCTTTATCCGGCCAGAAGGTAAGCGTCAGCGCCGGACACATCTCGCTCAGCCCCCTGTCCTGGCCTGCAACCATAAACTCGCGTGCATCGGGATTGCCCGGGGCCAGCTCATCGTTGAAGAACCGTAAAACGGTCTGGTTATGGTGTGGGATATCCGATCCCAGTATGTGAATCAGTGCAGTCATGCGCGTTTACGCCAAAGTAAAAATACGCCGCAACAGGCAGCGAAATAAACGATATAGGTTGCCATATAGGCCTGAGCCGCCCCCAGTGCACCGTGTGCCGGGATCAGCCAGTGTGAGAACGCCGTCAGGAGCGTAAACTGGCTTATCTCTGCCAGGATATACAAACGCAGCGAGGCTTTCGCAATCACCAGATACCCGAATACGTAAGCGCCTACTTTCAGTACATCCCCCACCAGCTGCCAGGCAAACAGATCGCGCATGGCGATGAATTTCGCCGAAAAGAGCAGCCAGATGGCGACATCGCGCAATAACCACACGGTAAAACTGGCCGCCGCCACGGCGGGAAGTACAAAACGCAGCGAGCGGGTAATCTCGCGGGTAATATCCTGTCGGGAGCTCAGACGCGATAAGGTTGGCAGCAACCAGACGCTAAAGGAAGCCGTTATAAATTGGAGGTAGGCGTCAGAAATGCTACTTACGCCCTGCCAAATTCCCACCTCATCCCAGCTGTAATGCGCCGCCAGCAGGTTTCGCATCATCACGTAAGCCACTGGCAGCGTAACAGAGGTAATGAGCGCCATCAGGGTAAATTTACCCAGTTGACCCGCAAGCACCTTGTCCCACTGCGGTTTCAGGTAGCTTAAGGGGATAACGCCACGACGCATCAGCATAAACGCCGCCGGAACGACCACTAACGCAGGTACCAGCGCCAGACCCAGCAGCGCGCCTTCATACCCGCCCAGGCGGTAGCAGAAGTAATAGGCGATAACACCTATAACGCTGCCCAGGATCAGCGCAAGCGCGTTCCCGGCAGCATCACGAAACCCTTTCATCAGCGCCAGTAGCAGGTTAGCCCACGCGATCCCCATCTGAACCAGAGCGACCAGACGCACCAGCCCTTCATAATGCGTGTGTCCAAACAGCCCCTGGCTAATGGGGGCCGCCGCCAGCAGAAACACCGCGGCCAGCAGAGTAGAGAAACCTAACACCATCGCCGACGATGTGCCGACGACTTTGCGCAACTGCGCTGCGTCATGCTGATGCTGTGCAACGTATTTCGTAACGCCGTTGAAGATCCCGGCGCCGGCCAATACCCCAAGGACGGTGACAAGCTGGCGGAAATTACCCGCCAGTCCCACCCCAGAAGGGCCGAATGAGACGGCCAACAGCTTGACGACCAGCAGCCCGGCGCCAATTTTGACAAGCGTGGACGCGGCGGTCCACACCGATGCTTTTGCCAGAGACATATCAGCCGAAATAGCTCAGAAGGGTATTAATCACCGTACGCTGGTTAACCGGCGCGAGGTTGTAGAACAGTGGTAAGCGAAGCAAACGCTCACTTTCTTTCGTGGTATAGCGGTCTTCATCCGCGAATGTCCCGAACGCTTCACCGGCCGGGCTGGAGTGCAGCGGAATGTAGTGGAACACCGCCATAATCTCAGCCTCTTTCAGCCAGGCAATCAGCTTGCTGCGATCGTCGTTATCGCGCAGTTTGATGTAGAACATATGGGCATTGTGGACGCAGTCTGCCGGAATGGTCGGCAGCGCAATACGCCCGGCTTTTGCCAGCGGTGCCAGCGCGTCGTAATAGGTCTGCCACAGGGACAAACGCTGCAGGTTAATGCGCTCTGCCGCCTCCAGCTGTGCCCACAGATACGCCGCCTGCAGATCCGCCATCAGATAGCTTGAGCCAATATCGCGCCAGGTATACTTATCAACCTGGCCACGGAAGAACTGGCTGCGGTTGGTGCCTTTTTCGCGGATCACTTCCGCACGCTCAACCAGCGCGCGGTCGTTAATCAGCGTCGCGCCGCCTTCACCACCTGCGGTATAGTTTTTGGTTTCGTGGAAGCTAAAGCAGCCGATATGGCCGATGGTGCCGAGCGCGCGTCCTTTGTAGGTGGACATCACGCCCTGAGCGGCATCTTCCACCACAAACAGGTTATGCTTTTTCGCGATCGTCATAATGGTGTCCATTTCACAGGCCACGCCCGCGTAATGGACCGGAACAATCGCCCGCGTTTTATCAGTGATCGCCGCTTCAATCAGCGTTTCATCGATATTCATGGTGTCCGGACGAATATCCACAAAGACGATTTTCGCCCCGCGTAACACAAACGCGTTTGCCGTGGAGACGAAGGTGTAGCTCGGCATAATCACTTCATCACCGGGCTGAATATCGAGCAACAGCGCAGCCATTTCCAGCGACGCCGTACAGGAAGGGGTCAGCAGCACTTTAGCGCTGTGAAAACGCTGTTCCATCCACTGCTGGCAGCGACGGGTAAACCCACCATCACCGCAGAGTTTGCCGCTGCCCATAGCAGACTGCATATAATCGAGTTCGGTTCCCACGACGGGTGGTGCGTTAAATGGAATCATCTTGTCACCTGTATAACCAGTAGGCGGTGGCGTCGATGTTGGCACCACTCGCAATATAACGTTTAAGCGCAGCGGTGTTGCCCATCTGGGTTGCCACCCGCAGCGTCGAGACCTGTTGCTGCTGCGCCCAGTGTAGCGCCGCCTGCATGAGTTTCTCGCCCATACCCCGGCCAGCTAATAAGCCGATACGCGCCTCGCGCTCGTTGAGCTTGCGAAGCGAAACAAAACCCTGAATCTGGCCGTCCGCCGCGCGGAACACCAGACAAACATGATCGAACGTCCCTTTTACCGCATTCTCAATCCACTGGGCATAGAAACGTCCGCTGTCCTCAGGTGCATACCAGGGGGCACGAAAGCGGCTGCGGGCAAACGCCTGCGCCGCCATTTCGCGCAGCACCGGGATATCCTGCTTAGCGGCAACCTCCGCACCTGGCGCCTCATGCCGGGTTAGCGTAATGGCAAGATCGACTTCGCCTTCCACCAGCTGAAAACCGTGTTGCTGAAGCGTATCAAGCAGGTCGGCGCGGTCCGCCGGGATCTTCGCCTGTACCCGCTGCCAGACGCGAAAGTCGGCGTCGGTCAGTGCCGGTGCAGTTTCTCGCAGACGCAGAATGGCTGAAGGCAGGCCAAAAAAATGGCTCTCCCACTCAAGGGACTCAAGCGTCCCGTTCAGGTTGCTCAACGCCAGACACCTTTGGTATCAACAACGTAACGCTGCTGTACGGCATCAGCGGGGGTCGCTTTAAACTCTTTATGATCCACCAGCAGCACCAGTACGTCCGCCGTGGCCAGCGCGTCATCCAGCGCGGTAAGCGTGCAGTGCCCCGCCAGTTTTGCCGGCAGTTCATGAATATTCGGCTCGACTACCAGCGTTTCGCCCGTGTGCCATTGGGCAATCATCTCAGCAATTTCCATCGCCGGGCTTTCGCGCAGATCGTCGATGTTAGGTTTGAATGCCAGGCCAAAGCAGGCAATTTTCAGTTCACTGGCCCGTTTGCCACTCTCAGCCAGACAATCTGCCACCGTGGTTTTAACCTGGTTGAGAACCCAGTGTGGCTTGCTGTCGTTAACTTCACGCGCGGTGCGGATCAGGCGTGCCTGATCGGGGTTTTGCGCCACGATAAACCATGGATCGACGGCGATACAGTGACCGCCCACGCCCGGGCCTGGCTGCAGAATGTTAACGCGCGGATGACGATTCGCCAGGCTGATTAATTCCCAGACGTTAATCCCCTGATCGGCACAAATGAGCGACAGTTCGTTGGCAAAAGCGATGTTCACATCGCGAAAGCTGTTTTCCGTCAGTTTGCACATTTCTGCGGTACGGGAGTTCGTCACCACGCATTCGCCTTCGAGGAAAATCTTGTACAGCGCGCTGGCACGAGCGGAACAAACAGGCGTCATCCCGCCAATCACGCGGTCGTTTTTAATCAGTTCGACCATCACCTGCCCCGGCAGCACGCGCTCCGGACAGTAGGCGATATTGATATCGGCCTGCTCTCCCGCCTGCTGCGGGAAGCTTAAATCCGGCCGGGCTTCTGCCAGCCACTGTGCCATCTGCTCGGTTGCGCCAACCGGAGAAGTGGACTCCAGGATCACCAGCGCCCCTTTCTTGAGCACAGGTGCAATAGATTTCGCAGCGGCCTCGACGTAGACCATGTCGGGTTCATGGTCGCCTTTGAATGGCGTCGGCACAGCAATGAGATAAGCATCGGCTTCAACCGGCGTGGTACTGGCGCGCAGGAATCCCCCATCAACGGCCTCTTTGACCACGCGGTCGAGATCGGGCTCCACAATATGGATTTCGCCACGGTTAATGGTTTCCACCGCGCGCGCATTGATATCCACGCCTACAACCTGTTTTTGACGAGAGGCAAATGCTGCCGCAGTAGGCAAGCCAATATAGCCAAGACCAATGACAGAGATGGTAGTAAAACTCATAGCGATACCCGATTGTGTTTAAGTGCATGCAAAATACGGCCACAAGCCAGCCCATCACCGTACGGGTTATGGGCCCGGCTCATCGCCTGATACGCTTCTTCGTCGTGCAGCAGGTGTGTCACTTCATCGACGATACGCTGCTTATCCGTGCCGACCAGACGCACCGTGCCCGCTTTTACCGCCTCCGGGCGCTCGGTGGTTTCACGCATTACCAGCACCGGCTTCCCGAGTGAAGGTGCTTCTTCCTGAATACCGCCTGAATCGGTGAGGATCAGCCAGGCATGATTCATAAGCCAGACAAACGGCATGTAGTCCTGCGGCTCAATCAGAAGGACATTTTCAACATGTCCCAGAATGCGGTTGACCGGCTCGCTGACGTTAGGGTTGAGATGCACCGGATAGACAATCTGCACATCTTCGTTTTGCGCGGCGATTTCAGCCAGCGCATGACAGATTTGCTCGAAACCCCGGCCAAAGCTTTCACGACGGTGGCCGGTGACAAGAATGGTTTTTTTGCCGTTGTTCAGGAACGGGTAGCGCGCAGCGAGTTCTGCCTGAAGTTCGTTGTTAGCCAGCACACGGTCACGCACCCAAATCAGGGCATCAATAACCGTATTGCCGGTCACAAATATTTTTTTGTCGGCAATATTTTCACGCAGCAGGTTCTGGCGCGAATTTTCGGTAGGTGCAAAGTGGTACATCGCCAGATGTCCGGTAAGCGTGCGGTTGGCTTCTTCCGGCCACGGCGAATAAAGGTTGCCGGTGCGCAGGCCCGCTTCAACGTGGCCGACAGGAATACGTTGATAAAACGCTGCCAGACTGGTTGCCACGGTAGTGGTGGTGTCGCCATGCACCAGCACGACATCAGGCTTAAAGGATTCCAGAATGGGCTTTAACTCTTGCAAGATACGGCAGGTAATCTCCGTTAATCCCTGCCCCGGCTTCATTATATTGAGGTCGTAGTCCGGGACGATGGAAAAGAGCGTTAAAACCTGATCGAGCATCTCCCGGTGTTGCGCCGTGACGCACACTTTCGCTTCAATATCAGGATCGCTGGCCAGCGCATGCACCAGAGGCGCCATCTTGATGGCCTCCGGCCTGGTGCCAAATACGGTAAGTACTTTCACATCGATTCTCTTCGATTAGGCGATGAAGGCCGTAGCCTTCATCGTAGACGGCGTTCTTAATTTGTGCGACGACGTATTAACGCCACGCCAGCGCCCGTCAGTGCGCCTACAATCCCCCACATGATCATCAGGAATGCACGACGCGGACTATCGCGTTTTACAGGTTCTTCAGGCGTTCGCAAATAACGATAGGTCTGAAAACGCGGGTCCAGCGTTGGACCAACATTCAGGGTGGTGAGCATGGCGCGGTTTTGATCGTAGTCGAGGTCAAAATCAGGGCCAACGGCCTGCAGGTTTTCCAGACGAGCCTGCAGCATTGGACGACCAAGCAGGAACATTTCAGAATCAGGCAGTTCATCCGCCGGAACGTCCGTTTCGCTGCGAGAAATATTGTGCTGTTCCGCAATTTTGAGTGCCTGTTCAATGTTATGAACACGGCGGGAGAATATGGCTTTAGCCACCTCTTCCTGACGTTTTACCTGCGCTTTCATCTGGATGGTACGGGCCGCCCAGGCGCCTTTGAGTTCTTCATTAAGATGACTTGCGGCGCGCTGGCTGGCAAAAGCGACATACTGGCGCAACAGGTTATTGGCATCCGGCGCCGTCTCTGCAATCAGTTTGACGCTGTCATTAACATTACGCAGCGCATCGCCCGGCATAAACTGAATGTTGTTAATCAGGTCATCCAGTAGCGCGGCATCGGCTTTGCTGTTGCCCACCATGCGTTGCTTGTAATAATCCGTCTGGCTCCAGAAATCACGACGCGTGTCCCAGGAGGCCAGTTGCATGACAAACTCTTTATACGCCTCATCCATAACGGAAGCCTGATCGGGCGTCGCCAGATTCGCCTTGATATCCAGGTTGCGCAGGAACTGCTGCTGGGAATAAAACCCGCCGAGCATGTTAACCGTTGGTCTGTCTGTAATTGCCGTGGCGCTCCACTCCTGCTTTGCAAAGAAAGTGTAGGCCAGCGCTAACAGTGCGAACCCCAGCGCGATCCCCGCAATCCAAAGTTTGCCTGCCCATAACACGCGAAACAAACCCCGAATATCCAGTTCATTCTCAGTTACCACTGATTTCGCTCCCGCCAACGGTTGAGTCATCATAGTCCCGGTTTTACTTAGTTAATGTTGTGTTTTTGTCATTGTTACGACGCATCCTGCGTTTCAGACGTTTAATGAATCGCGCCACTTTCCATGCGCGCTTAATGCAGTAGCCGTACAGGAAAAATGCTAGCAAGAATAATACCAACATTACCCATTCAGGAATGAAATGAGCATATTCTGCGGCAACGCCAATCGCGGCCAGAATAGCGGCGGCAAGGGTAATCAGGACAAACGCCTGACGGGAAGTAAAGCCCGCACGCATGATGAGATGATGAATATGCTGGCGATCAGGAGAGAAAGGACTCATCCCTTTACGCAGACGGCGATACATAATCGCCACCATATCCATTAATGGAATGGCGATAATCCACAGCGCGGTTACCGGGCTAATCGGGTGAGTTTTACCCTGCGTAGTTTCGAGCAAAATCCAGATAACGGTAAAACCGATTAGCGTACTGCCGGCGTCACCCATAAAGACTTTATAGCGACGCCCCAGCGCACCGAGATTAAGGAGAATATAAGGCAGGATGGCGGCAATCATGGCAAAACACCACATTGACAGGCTGTACTGACCATCAAACCAGAGAATGATGCCGATTGCGGCAAACGAAACCGATGACAATCCGCCAAGCAGACCGTCAATACCATCCACCATGTTGAAAGCGTTAATCGCCGCCCAGACGGCAAAAAGCGTCAGGAAGAAGCCAAATGGACCCAGGACTAACTCCCATGGGCCAAAGACATAGCCGAGGCTTCTCAGGTAAAGTCCGCCGACGACCATCATTATCACGCCAATCGCCGCCTGAACGGTGGCGCGGATTTTCACCGCGATATCGAATCGGTCATCCAGTGCCCCGACAAGGACCAGGACACCCGCACAGGCAAGATAGAGTGCTGCGTGTGGAATATAATAATCCGCAATGCCAAATGTGAAACAAATGCCAGCGTAAACAGAAATCCCTCCAACCAGAGGAATAAGTCCCTGATGACGTTTACGGAAATTGGGCTTATCCACCAACCCTATTCTTTTTGCCACCTTACGCGCGATGAACAAAAAACAGGTTGTGAATAAAAAAATACTGATCAGCTCAGTAACGGCGGTGAGTAGATTCACAATGGATTGCTCTCAACAAATGTTAGTCCCGGAAGTATAACCATGAAGCCTCCGCCTCAGAAGTATTAAAGGTGGCTTCTTACAACTCCCTTTGTATATTTTTCAATCAATTATTTCTTTGACTGTACAAACGGTCCTATTGTCGCACCGACCGGTCAAAATTGGGAGTGTGTGGTAATAGCGTATAGTCCATAAAAGAAAAACGCCACGTAAAAACGTGGCGTTCACTGGCTTTATTTGCGTTACGAGCGCTTCATCATGTCGAAGAAATCGTCGTTGGTTTTGGTCATCGCCAGTTTGTTAATGAGGAATTCCATTGCGTCGATTTCACCCATTGGGTGGATAATTTTGCGCAGGATCCACATTTTCTGCAGCTCTTCCTGAGTGGTGAGCAGCTCTTCCTTACGGGTACCGGAACGGTTGTAGTCGATAGCAGGGAATACACGTTTTTCTGCAATCTTACGAGAGAGGTGCAGTTCCATGTTACCTGTCCCTTTAAACTCTTCGTAGATCACTTCGTCCATTTTGGAGCCGGTATCGATAAGAGCCGTCGCGATGATGGTCAGGCTACCGCCCTCTTCCACATTACGTGCAGCACCGAAGAAGCGCTTCGGACGATGCAGGGCGTTGGCATCCACACCACCGGTCAGTACTTTACCGGAAGCCGGAACCACGGTGTTGTAGGCACGCGCCAGACGGGTGATAGAGTCGAGCAGAATGATAACGTCTTTCTTGTGCTCAACCAGGCGTTTCGCCTTCTCAATAACCATTTCCGCAACCTGAACGTGACGGGATGCTGGTTCGTCAAAGGTCGACGCCACAACTTCACCTTTCACCAGACGCTGCATCTCGGTCACTTCTTCCGGACGTTCGTCAATCAGCAGTACCATCAGCACACAGTCAGGGTGGTTGTAGGCAATGCTCTGCGCGATGTTCTGCAGCAGCATGGTTTTACCCGCTTTTGGCGGTGCCACAATCAGACCACGTTGACCACGACCAATTGGCGAAGCCAGATCCAGCACGCGCGCGGTTAAGTCTTCGGTAGAACCGTTACCACGCTCCATACGCAGACGAGAGTTCGCGTGCAGCGGCGTTAAGTTCTCGAAGAGGATCTTATTACGCGAGTTTTCCGGTTTGTCGTAGTTAACTTCGTTAACTTTCAACAGCGCAAAGTAGCGTTCACCCTCTTTTGGAGGACGAATCTTACCTGAAATGGTGTCACCAGTGCGGAGGTTGAAACGGCGGATTTGGCTGGGGGATACGTAGATGTCGTCAGGGCCGGCGAGGTAGGAGCTGTCTGCAGAGCGGAGGAAACCAAATCCGTCTTGCAATATCTCCAGCACACCGTCGCCAAAGATATCTTCGCCACTCTTAGCGTGCTGCTTCAGGATGGCGAAAATGATGTCCTGCTTGCGCATACGAGCCTGGTTTTCCAGTCCCATATTTTCGCCGAGAGTGATCAGCTCAGAAACCGGCGTATTCTTTAATTCGGTAAGATTCATAATGGTGTGGGTTCTTAAACTCGGGGTGATTCTCGAACTTAATGTTGTGAATGGTATGGCAGGGTCATCCATGCCTGTTTAGCGGCCATCAACTCATGTCTGTTCGCTGTCTGGTCACAGGGAAAGAACGCAGATCTGAAACGACAAGACGGATTGAGTGACAAGCCCGGAATTTAGCCACTTCACGCACTGTTTATGTTAACAACGGGAAGTTTCGGGTAAAACAAGATTCAAACAACAAGATATGTTTAAAACGAAGTCATAGCTAACTTAGCACGACTTAAGCCGGGCGTCCAGAGTTGCACATCATTTTGGCCTCTGGACGCGCAGCGGAGAAACCTTACGCCAGGTTAGCGTCGAGGAACTCTTTCAGTTGACCTTTAGACAGTGCGCCCACTTTGGTCGCCGCCACTTCGCCGTTTTTAAACAGCAGCAGGGTCGGGATGCCACGGATGCCGTATTTTGGCGCGGTACCCGGGTTCTGGTCGATGTTCAGCTTGGCAACGGTCAGTTTGCCCTGATATTCGTCAGCGATCTCATCCAGAATCGGGGCGATCATTTTGCAAGGACCACACCATTCAGCCCAGAAATCGACGAGGGTCAGCCCGTCAGCCTTAAGTACGTCCGTGTCAAAACTGTCGTCAGTCAGGTGAATAATTTTATCGCTCATATATAACTCCACAGGAATAAGCCTGGTGCGTTGGTTTCGCCTTCATCAACGACGTGTTGATGTCGCATTAACCAACTAAAGGTTGACTTTATTTCACCGGATACGCTTTCGTAAAGCAATAGTAAGCTGATATTCTACCACACTATGAGCAAAACACATTTAACAGAACAGAAGTTTTCCGACTTCGCCCTGCACCCAAAAGTGATTGAAGCCCTTGAAAATAAAGGGTTTCATAACTGCACGCCCATTCAGGCTCTCGCCCTGCCGCTGACGCTGGCCGGTCGTGACGTAGCAGGGCAGGCGCAAACCGGTACTGGCAAAACGATGGCGTTTTTAACGTCAACGTTTCATTATTTACTTTCTCATCCAGCGATTGCAGACCGCAAAGTTAACCAGCCGCGCGCGCTTATCATGGCTCCGACGCGAGAACTGGCGGTACAGATCCACGCAGACGCTGAACCTCTGACGCAGGCGACCGGCCTGAAGATTGGCCTGGCTTACGGCGGCGATGGCTACGATAAGCAGCTGAAAGTGCTGGAAAGCGGCGTGGATATCCTGATCGGTACCACTGGCCGTCTTATCGATTATGCAAAACAGAATCACATTAACCTCGGCGCAATCCAGGTTGTGGTGCTGGATGAAGCCGACCGTATGTACGATCTGGGCTTCATCAAAGACATCCGCTGGCTGTTCCGTCGCATGCCTCCGGCGAACCAGCGTCTGAACATGCTGTTCTCCGCTACCCTTTCTTATCGCGTACGCGAGCTGGCGTTCGAGCAGATGAACAACGCCGAATACGTGGAAGTGGAGCCGGAGCAGAAAACAGGTCACCGCATTAAAGAAGAGCTCTTCTATCCTTCCAATGAAGAGAAAATGCGCCTGCTGCAAACGCTGATCGAAGAAGAGTGGCCAGATCGCGCCATTATCTTCGCGAACACCAAACACCGCTGTGAAGATATCTGGGGCCATCTGGCTGCGGATGGTCACCGTGTGGGTCTTCTGACCGGCGATGTGGCACAGAAAAAACGCCTGCGTATTCTCGACGAATTTACCCGTGGCGATCTCGATATTCTGGTCGCAACCGACGTGGCCGCGCGTGGTCTGCACATTCCCGCCGTCACGCACGTCTTCAACTATGACCTGCCGGATGACTGCGAAGACTACGTACACCGCATTGGTCGTACCGGTCGTGCAGGTGCAAGCGGTCACTCCATTAGCCTTGCGTGTGAAGAATATGCGCTGAATCTCCCGGCGATTGAGGCCTACATTGGTCACTCTATTCCACAGAGTAAATACAATCCGGATGCGCTGTTAAGCGAACTGCCGCCGCCTAAGCGCCTTACCCGCGCCCGCTCCGGCAATGGCCCGCGTCGTTCTGGCGCACCGCGTAATCGTCGTCGTTCAGGTTAAGAAAATATGCTCAGCTCCACCTCGCTTTATGCGGCAATTGATCTCGGTTCGAATAGTTTTCATATGCTGGTTGTGCGCGAGGTGGCGGGAAGCATACAAACGCTGACGCGCATTAAGCGCAAGGTCCGCCTCGCGGCGGGCCTGAGCAGCGATAATTATCTCTCTCCCGAAGCCATGGAACGTGGCTGGCAGTGTCTGCGTCTCTTTGCCGAACGCCTGCAGGATATTCCCTATTCGCAAATTACCGTTGTCGCCACCGCGACGCTGCGCCTGGCAGTCAATGCCGTGGATTTTATTGCCAAAGCGCAGGAAATTCTCGGGTGCCCGGTTCAGGTTATCAGCGGTGAAGAAGAAGCACGTCTGATCTATCAGGGTGTTGCGCACACGACGGGCGGCGACGATCGCCGTCTGGTCGTCGATATCGGGGGTGCCAGCACCGAGCTCGTCACCGGCACGGGCGCGCAGGCGACTTCGCTGTTCAGCCTGTCGATGGGCTGTGTGACCTGGCTTGAGCGCTACTTTGCCGATCGAAATCTCGGTAAAGAGAACTTCGACGAAGCGGAAAATGCCGCCCGCGAGGTGTTACGTCCGGTAATGGACGAACTGCGCTATCACGGCTGGAAAGTCTGCGTGGGTGCGTCAGGTACCGTGCAGGCGTTGCAGGAAATCATGATGGCCCAGGGGATGGACGAGCGGATCACGCTTACCAAGCTCCAGCAGTTAAAACTGCGCGCGATTCAATGTGGTCGCCTGGAAGAGCTGGAAATAGAAGGCCTGACGCTGGAACGCGCGCTGGTCTTCCCGAGCGGCCTGGCCATTTTGATCGCCATTTTTACCGAGCTGAACATCCAGTGTATGACGCTGGCCGGTGGTGCGCTGCGTGAAGGTCTGGTCTACGGAATGCTGCATCTTTCGGTTGATCAGGACATCCGCACCCGAACCCTGCGTAACGTACAGCGTCGCTTTATTGTCGATACCGATCAAGCGCAACGGGTAGGTCAGCTGGCATCATTGTTTGCCGATCAGGTAAAAAACAGCTGGGATATTGACCCGTTGAGCCGCGATCTGCTGCTAAGTGCCTGCGCGCTGCATGAAATTGGGCTGAGCGTCGAGTATAAGCAGGCGCCGCTGCACGCAGCCTGGCTGGTGCGTAATCTCGATCTGCCGGGCTACACGCCGGCACAAAAGAAACTGCTGGCAACGTTACTGTTGAACCAGACCAACGCCGTTGACCTCTCCTCGTTACATCAGCAAAACGCCGTGCCGCCGCGCGTGGCCGAGCATCTGTGCCGCCTGCTGCGTCTGGCAATTCTGTTTGCCAGCCGACGTCGCGATGATTTGCTGCCCAATATTCATCTGGTGGCGGATGACGAAAGGCTGTCTCTGACGCTGCCGGAAAACTGGATTGATAATCACCCGCTTGGGGCAGAGATGATTGAGCAAGAGTGCCAGTGGCAGAGCTATGTCCACTGGGCGCTTGAAGTGAAGTAACACGCTGTGCATTGCCGGGCGGCGGCTTCGCCTGACCCGGCCTGCAAGTTTTTATCCCTTCTCTTTGGCTTTTGCCAGCATGGCGCGAATGTTCGCGACGTTAGCCTGACCTTTGTGCATCCGTTCTTCAGCGGTAATCACCTTGCGCTCCTGCTCCCAGATCAGGTCATCCTGCGGCAACTCCAGCAGGAAACGGCTCGGCTCAGGGCGAACCAGTTCCCCATACTGACGGCGCTCTTTACACAGCGTAAATGTTAATTCTTTCTGCGCGCGGGTAATGCCCACGTAGGCCAGACGACGCTCTTCATCGACGTTATCTTCATCAATGCTGCTCTGGTGCGGCAGTAAGCCCTCTTCCATGCCGACCAGGTAGACATACGGAAACTCCAGCCCTTTAGACGCATGCAGCGTCATCAGTTGAACCTGATCGGCTTCCTCTTCGCTCTCACCGCGCTCCATCATGTCGCGTAGCGTAAAGCGGGTAACGACCTGGGTCAGGGTCATCGGCTCGTCGATTTCTGAGCCTTCCAGCATTTCCGTCATCCAGCTGAACAGCTGGTTAACGTTTTTCATCCGCATCTCTGCCGCCTTCGGGCTGGCAGAGGTTTCATACAGCCAGGACTCATAGTCGATGCCGTGGATCAGATCGCGAACGGCAGCAACCGGTTCGCGCTCCGCCAGACGCTGGACTTCGCCAAGCCAGTGGGTAAAGCGGGTTAAGGAATCATAACCGCGCCCGGTTAACGTCTGGCTCAGCCCCATATCGAAGCTGGCGGTGAACAGGCTTTTGTTGCGCGTCATCGCCCATTCACCGAGCTTTTGCAGCGTCGCCGGGCCGATTTCACGTTTCGGCGTGTTCACGATACGCAGAAAGGCGCTGTCGTCATCCGGGTTGGTGAGTACACGAAGATAGGCCAGCAGATCTTTGATTTCAGGGCGCGAGAAGAAGGAGGTTCCGCCGGAAATTTTGTAGGGGATGCGGTTCTGCATCAGCATCTTTTCAAAGACGCGCGACTGGTGGTTGCCGCGATAGAGGATCGCGTAATCTTTATATTCCGTTTTATTGACGAAGTGGTGCGCAATCAGCTCGCCCGTCACGCGCTCCGCTTCATGCTCTTCATTATTGGCACTGAGCACTTTGAGCTCCGTGCCATAGCCAAGTTCCGAGAAAAGGCGCTTTTCGAAGACGTGCGGGTTATTGGCAATCAGGATATTTGCCGCTTTCAGGATGCGCCCGGATGAGCGGTAGTTCTGTTCCAGCTTGATCACCTGCAGCGCCGGAAAATCTTTGCTCAGCAGCACCAGGTTTTGTGGGCGCGCACCGCGCCAGGAGTAGATTGACTGGTCGTCATCGCCTACCACGGTGAAACGCGCGCGCTGTCCCACCAACAGCTTCACCAGCTCATACTGGCTGGTGTTGGTGTCCTGGTATTCATCCACCAGCAGATAGCGGATTTTGTTCTGCCAGCGTTCACGCACCTCTTCATTACGCTGCAACAGCAGCGTGGGCAGCAGGATCAGATCGTCAAAATCCAGCACGTTACACGCTTTCATATGTGCATCGTACAGACCGTAGCAGTGAGCGAAGATCCGATCCCGCTCACCTTTGGCGCTTGCCGCCGCCTGAGCGGGGGTCATCAGATCGTTTTTCCAGTTGGAGATCGTCGAGATCAGCTGCTGCAACAGCACTTTGTCATCTTCGATCAGCCCCTCGGTAAGCTCTTTAAGCAATGCCACCTGATCGGTGTCGTCGAAGAGCGAGAAGTTAGACTTCATCCCCAGCGCCGCGTATTCACGTTTGATGATATCCAGCCCCAGCGTGTGGAACGTGGAGATCATCAGGCCTCGCGCCTCTTTACGCCCCAGCGTCTGGCCGACACGCTCTTTCATTTCGCGCGCCGCTTTGTTGGTAAAGGTCACCGCAGCGATATGCCGGGCCTGATAACCGCAGCCGCGGATCAGGTGGGCAATTTTGTTCGTGATCACACGCGTTTTGCCGGAGCCAGCCCCCGCCAGCACCAGACACGGTCCGGTGACAAATTCGACAGCTTGTTGTTGTCCGGGGTTTAAACGCATAAATGATCACTCAATGAAAGTCAGGAGGGGAGAATAACAGCGTGGTAGTATAGCGAGCCTAATCCATACCACTCAAGGCACGATCATGGCAAAAACAGCAGCAGCACTGCATATCCTTGTTAAAGAAGAGAAACTGGCTCTGGATCTTCTGGAACAGCTCAAAAACGGCGCCGACTTCGGCAAGCTGGCGAAGAAGCACTCCATTTGCCCGTCAGGCAAACGCGGCGGTGACTTAGGTGAATTCCGTCAGGGTCAGATGGTTCCGGCGTTCGACAAAGTGGTCTTCTCCTGCCCGGTACTGGAGCCGACTGGCCCACTGCATACGCAGTTCGGCTATCACGTGATCAAGGTCCTCTATCGCAAATAAAAAGCCGGGTGGCGGCTGCGCCTTACCCGGCCTACGTCTTAGCGTTTTGTAGGTCGGGTAAGCGAAGCGCCACCCGACAAGGTTGTTAACCCGCTACCGCGATACGTTTCATATCGGTCATGTAGCCACGCAGTTTGTGACCTACTTTCTCGATCTGGTGGCTGCGAATCGCTTCGTTCACATCACGCAGTTGCGCGTTGTCTACCGCACCTTCCGCAATGGCTTTGCCCAGATCGCCCGGCTGCAGGGTGGTCATGAACTCTTTCAGCAGCGGTACGCATGCATAAGAGAACAGGTAGTTGCCGTACTCAGCGGTATCGGAGATAACCACGTTCATTTCGTACAGACGCTTACGGGCGATGGTGTTCGCGATCAGCGGCAGCTCGTGCAGTGATTCGTAGTACGCAGACTCTTCGATGATGCCGGAATCCACCATGGTTTCGAACGCCAGCTCAACACCCGCTTTTACCATCGCGATCATCAGTACGCCTTTGTCGAAGTACTCTTGCTCGCCGATTTTACCTTCATACTGTGGCGCAGTTTCGAACGCGGTCTTACCGGTCTCTTCACGCCAGGTCAGCAGTTTCTTATCATCATTCGCCCAGTCAGCCATCATGCCGGAAGAGAACTCGCCGGAGATGATGTCGTCCATATGTTTCTGGAACAGCGGCGCCATAATGGTTTTCAGCTGTTCGGACAGCGCGAAAGCACGCAGTTTCGCCGGGTTGGACAGACGATCCATCATCAGCGTGATACCGCCCTGCTTCAGCGCTTCGGTGATGGTTTCCCAGCCGAACTGAATCAGTTTTTCTGCGTATGCCGGGTCGGTACCCTCTTCCACCAGCTTATCGAAGCACAGCAGTGAACCGGCCTGCAGCATGCCGCACAGAATGGTCTGCTCGCCCATCAGGTCAGATTTCACTTCAGCCACGAAGGAAGATTCCAGAACGCCCGCACGGTGGCCACCGGTAGCCGCTGCCCATGCTTTAGCGATCGCCATCCCTTCGCCTTTCGGATCGTTTTCCGGGTGAACCGCGATCAGCGTCGGCACGCCGAAACCACGCTTGTACTCTTCACGGACTTCTGTACCCGGACACTTCGGAGCCACCATCACTACGGTGATGTCTTTACGGATCTGCTCGCCCACTTCAACGATGTTGAAGCCGTGAGAGTAACCCAGCGCCGCGCCGTCTTTCATCAGCGGCTGAACGGAGCGCACAACATCAGAGTGCTGTTTGTCTGGCGTCAGGTTAACAACCAGATCCGCCTGCGGGATCAACTCTTCGTAGGTACCCACTTTGAAGCCGTTTTCGGTCGCTTTACGCCAGGAAGCGCGTTTTTCAGCAATTGCTTCTTTGCGCAGGGCGTAAGAGATATCCAGCCCGGAGTCACGCATGTTCAGGCCCTGGTTCAGACCCTGCGCGCCACAGCCGACGATGACCACTTTTTTACCCTGAAGGTAGCTCGCGCCATCAGCAAATTCATCGCGCGCCATGAAGCGGCATTTGCCCAGCTGCGCCAGCTGCTGGCGCAAGTTCAGTGTATTAAAGTAGTTAGCCATGGGTGATACCTCGTGATGTTGTGTGTCTTATTGTTCGGTTCGCGTTTCAGCGAGAATGTACCCACATTACAACAGGAAATTTATTGCGGAAATTGATATATTCACAACGTCACGTTGCAATATCTGCAATGTAAAAAGGGGGGATGGAATCCGTGGATTTACGCGATCTGAAAATGTTCCTGCATCTGGCGGAAAGCCGCCATTTTGGCCGTAGCGCCCGGGCCATGCACGTCAGCCCGTCCACGCTTTCGCGCCAGATCCAGCGCCTTGAAGAGGACCTCGGCCAGCCGCTGTTTGTGCGGGATAATCGCACCGTTACCCTCACGGAAGCGGGCGAAGAGCTGCGGGTCTTTGCTCAGCAGACGTTGCTGCAGTATCAGCAGCTACGACACGCCATCGATCAGAAAGGGCCGTCTTTATCCGGCGAGCTGCATATTTTCTGTTCCGTAACGGCCGCCTATAGCCATCTTCCCCCTATCCTTGACCGTTTCCGCGCGGAGCATCCCTCGGTTGAAATTAAGCTCACCACCGGCGATGCCGCCGATGCCATGGAAAAAGTCGTCACAGGCGAAGCCGATCTGGCCATTGCCGGGAAGCCCGAAACCCTGCCGGGCGCGGTGGCGTTCTCCATGCTGGAGAATCTGGCGGTGGTGCTGATCGCCCCGGCGCTACCCTGCCCGGTGCGTAATCAGGTGTCGGTGGAAAAGCCGGACTGGTCATCGGTGCCGTTTATCATGGCCGATCAGGGTCCGGTGCGACGCCGTATCGAACTCTGGTTCCGTCGTCAGAAAATCAGTAATCCGTCGATTTACGCGACGGTGGGTGGACACGAGGCGATGGTCTCGATGGTGGCGCTTGGCTGCGGCGTGGCGCTGCTGCCGGAAGTGGTGCTGGAAAACAGCCCGGAACCGGTGCGCAATCGCGTGATGATTCTGGAGCGCAGCGACGAAAAGACGCCGTTCGAGCTTGGCGTGTGTGCACAAAAAAAGCGGCTGCATGAGCCGCTTATTGATGCGTTCTGGAAGATATTGCCGAACCATTAAAGTCGGGTGGCGCTACGCTTACCCGACCTATACGCAGACCTCCCCTTAGCCCGCGAGGAAGAAGCGGAACGCCGGGTTGTGCGTTTCATCATGGCACTCATAGCCCAGCTCATTCAGACGCGTTTCGAAATCCGGCTCGTGCTCGGCCAGTTCAAACGCGGCCAGCACGCGGCCATAGTCGGTGCCGTGGCTGCGGTAGTGGAACAGGGAGATGTTCCAGTGCGTGCCCAGCGTATGCAGGAACTTCAGCAACGCGCCCGGGGATTCCGGGAACTCAAAGCTGTAAAGACGTTCTTTAAGCGGCTTCGACGGACGACCGCCGACCATATAACGCACGTGCAGCTTCGCCATCTCATCGTCAGAGAGATCGACCACGCTGTAGCCGCCTTCGTGCAGCAGGTTGAGGATCTCTTTGCGCTCTTCCAGACCGCGGCTTAAACGCACGCCGACAAAAATACAGGCGTCTTTCGCATCGGCAAAACGGTAGTTGAACTCCGTTACCGAACGGCCGCCAAGCAACTGACAGAACTTCAGGAAGCTGCCCTTCTCTTCCGGAATGGTCACCGCCAGCAGGGCCTCACGCTGCTCACCCAGCTCGCAGCGTTCAGAAACGTAACGCAGACCATGGAAGTTGACGTTAGCGCCCGAGAGCACGTGCGCCAGGCGCTCGCCGCGAATGTTGTGCTGGGCGATGTATTTTTTCATTCCAGCCAATGCCAGCGCGCCGGACGGTTCCGCCACCGCACGCACATCCTCGAAGAGATCTTTCATCGCCGCGCAGATCGCATCGCTGTCGACGGTGACGATGTCGTCAAGATACTCCTGGCACAGACGGAAGGTTTCGTCGCCAATACGTTTCACGGCCACGCCTTCGGCAAACAGCCCAACGCGCGGAAGATCGACCGGATGACCCGCATCCAGCGCGGCCTTCAGGCAGGCTGAATCTTCCGCTTCCACGGCAATCACTTTGATCTGCGGCATCAGCTGTTTGATCAGCACCGCCACGCCTGCGGCTAAGCCACCGCCGCCCACCGGAACAAAAACGCGGTCAAGATGGGCATCCTGCTGCAGCAGTTCCAGCGCCAGGGTACCTTGTCCTGCAATCACCATCGGATGGTCGAACGGCGGTACCCAGGTAAAGCCCTGCTGCTGCGCCAACTCGATCGCTTTGGCTTTTGCTTCGTCAAAGTTAGCGCCGTGGAGCAGCACTTCGCCGCCGAAGCCACGCACCGCATCCACTTTGATGTCTGCCGTGGCAACCGGCATCACGATCAGCGCTTTCAACCCCAAACGGGCAGACGAGAACGCCACACCCTGCGCGTGGTTGCCCGCCGACGCGGTAATCACGCCGCGTGCTTTTTGCTCGTCGGTCAACCCGGCCATCATCGCGTAGGCCCCGCGCAGCTTGAAGCTGTGCACCGGCTGACGATCTTCGCGCTTCACCAGAATCACGTTGTCGAGGCGCGAAGAGAGTTTTTCCATTTTCTGCAGCGGGGTGACCTGCACCGCTTCATAGACCGGCGCGCGTAGCACTGCCCGGAGATATTCCGCCCCCTCAGGGGCGGCGGATAAGGGTTGTGACTCGGCCATCATTAGCCCCCAAGTTTCGATTTATCGCGTACCGCGCCTTTGTCTGCACTGGTCGCAAGGCTCGCGTAAGCGCGCAGGGCGAAGGAGACTTCACGCTGGCGGTCCTTCGGCGTCCAGGCTTTATCGCCGCGCGCTTCCTGTGCTTCACGACGAGCCGCGATTTCCTGATCGCTCAGATTGAGCTGGATCCCGCGATTCGGAATGTCGATTTCAATCAGGTCACCGTCTTCGATGATCGCAATGTTGCCGCCGCTCGCCGCTTCCGGTGATACGTGGCCGATGGAGAGGCCGGACGTACCGCCCGAGAAACGTCCGTCGGTGATCAACGCACAGGCTTTACCGAGGCCCATCGATTTCAGGAAGGTGGTTGGGTAGAGCATCTCCTGCATGCCTGGACCGCCTTTCGGCCCTTCATAACGGATGACCACCACGTCGCCTTCCACAACTTTGCCGCCCAGGATGGCATCTACCGCCTCGTCCTGGCTTTCGTACACTTTGGCCGGGCCGGTGAATTTCAGGATGCTGTCATCCACGCCCGCGGTTTTTACGATGCAGCCGTTTTCCGCAAAGTTGCCGTACAGCACGGCCAGACCGCCGTCTTTGCTGTAGGCGTGCTCCAGCGAACGGATGCAGCCTTCGGCGCGGTCATCATCCAGGGTGTCCCAGCGACAATCCTGGGAGAAGGCCTGCGTGGTACGAATACCGGCCGGACCCGCGCGGAACATGTTTTTCACCGCCTCATCCTGAGTAAGCATCACGTCATATTTATCCAGCGTCTGCGGCAACGTCAGACCGAGAACATTCTTCACATCGCGGTTCAGCAGCCCGGCGCGATCCAGCTCGCCAAGAATACCGATGACGCCACCCGCACGGTGTACGTCTTCCATGTGGTATTTCTGGGTGCTTGGCGCGACTTTACACAGTTGCGGCACTTTGCGGGACAGCTTATCGATATCGCTCATGGTGAAGTCGATTTCCGCTTCCTGCGCCGCAGCCAGCAGGTGCAAAACGGTGTTAGTAGAACCGCCCATGGCGATATCCAGCGTCATGGCATTTTCGAACGCCGCCTTGCTGGCGATGTTACGCGGCAGCGCGCTGGCATCGTCCTGCTCGTAGTAACGTTTGGTCAGTTCAACAATGCGCTTACCGGCGTTGAGGAACAGCGCTTTACGGTCAGCGTGCGTCGCCAGCAGCGAACCGTTGCCCGGCTGAGAGAGGCCCAGTGCTTCGGTCAGACAGTTCATGGAGTTGGCGGTGAACATCCCGGAACAGGAGCCGCAGGTTGGGCACGCGGAGCGTTCCACCTGGTTGCTCTGCTCGTCAGACACTTTTGGATCCGCGCCCTGGATCATCGCATCGACCAGGTCGAGCTTGATGATTTTGTCAGAAAGCTTGGTCTTGCCCGCTTCCATAGGACCACCGGAGACGAAAATTACCGGAATGTTCAGACGCAGGGAAGCCATCAGCATCCCCGGGGTGATTTTGTCGCAGTTGGAGATACAGACCATGGCATCCGCACAGTGAGCGTTAACCATGTATTCCACCGAGTCGGCAATCAGCTCGCGCGACGGCAGTGAATAGAGCATGCCCCCGTGCCCCATCGCGATACCGTCATCCACCGCAATGGTGTTGAATTCTTTCGCCACACCGCCCGCAGCTTCAATTTGCTCAGCAACCAGTTTGCCGAGATCGCGCAGGTGCACATGGCCCGGCACAAACTGGGTGAAGGAGTTCACCACGGCGATGATAGGTTTACCGAAATCAGCGTCGGTCATCCCGGTGGCGCGCCACAGTGCGCGGGCACCCGCCATGTTACGGCCGTGGGTGGTGGTGGCGGAACGATACTTAGGCATGCTTTATTTACTCCCGTCTGACTATTAAATGGGACGGTGCGTGCCGTCCCATATTTATGCTTATTGATTAACCTGATCCAACCAGCCGTATTTATCTTCTGTTTCGCCGGTGAAGAGGCCGAAGAAGGCTTGCTGAATACGTTTGGTAACCGGGCCACAGCGGCCTGCGCCCACCTGAATACCGTCTACACTGCGAACCGGCGTGATCTCAGCCGCCGTACCGGACATAAAGACTTCATCGGCCAGATACAGGGATTCGCGAGACAGAACCTGTTCACGCACTTCGATACCCAGATCTTTCGCCAGCTTAATGATGGCGTCACGGGTAATACCCGGCAGGGCTGAAGAGGTAAACGGCGGGGTGAACAGGATACCGTCTTTCACTTCAAACAGGTTCTCACCTGCACCTTCAGAGATATAACCGTTCACATCCAGCGCGATGCCTTCCTGGTAGCCGTGGCGGCGCGCTTCGCTGCCGACCAACAGTGAGGAGAGGTAGTTACCGCCCGCCTTGGCCGCAGTTGGGATGGTATTAGGCGCCACGCGGTTCCAGGACGAGACCATTGCGTCGATCCCTTGCTCCAGCGCTTCTGCACCCAGGTACGCCCCCCACGGGAACGCAGCAATGATCACGTCAGTGGTGTAACCGGCTGGCGGGTTTACGCCCATGCCCACGTCACCCACGAAGACCAGCGGACGAATATAGGCGCTGGTCAGGTTGTTCTTACGAATCACCTCGCGGCAGGCTTCCATCAGCTCATCAACGCTCTGAGAAACCGGGAAACGATAAATTTTGGCTGAGTCATGCAGACGCTGCATATGTTCACGATGACGGAACACCACTGGCCCTTTGTGAGAGTCGTAGCAACGGATGCCTTCAAACACAGACGTACCGTAGTGCAGCGCATGGGACATCACGTGGACCTTCGCGTCCTCCCAACGAACCATCTCACCATTGAACCAAATGTAATCAGCTTTTTTTGTCGTCATTTTCTCTTCCTGTCACGCTCAGGCGCGGATTTGTTGTGATGTGGTTGTACTCTGGCAGATGGCAACATGGGCAACATCCACCAGCTTTGATAACTGACTAAACAGTAAGTCGACCGGGCGCGGGCTGGCAACGGTTAATTCGATACTGATGTTTTGGGCGTCAGTGGCCGTCTCCATATTCATAGAGCAAATCTGAAAGCCACGATGACGGACCACGCGCAAAACGCGCTCTAATGTCTCTGGATTGAAGCGAGCCTGAACGGCGACCTGATGTTGCATCATGATAATTTCTCCAGCATTTGTGAGTTACTGGCACCTGGCGGTACCAACGGCCAGACGTTCTCAAGCTCGTCGATTGAGACATGAAGCAGGTAAGGCCCTTCGCTTGACAGCATGGTGTCGAGTGCCGCTTCAACCTGGTCTTTACGGGTGATGTGCTGTCCAGGAATGCCAAAGGCGCTGGCCAGAGTGAGGAAATCGGGGTTATCAGTCAGGGTGGTTTCGCTGTAGCGCTCCTCGAAGAACAGCTGCTGCCACTGGCGAACCATCCCTAAACGCTGGTTATCGAGCAACACGATCTTCAGCAGCAATTGTTTACGCTTAACGGTGCCCAACTCCTGAACGTTCATCATGAAGGAGCCGTCACCGGAGATACAGATGACCGTATCGTTTGGACGCGCAACCTGAGCACCCACCGCGGCAGGCAGGCCGAAGCCCATCGTGCCTAATCCGCTGGAGGTGATGAAGTTTTCCGGGCGGGTGTAGGTCATGTGCTGCGCAGACCACATCTGGTGCTGGCCGACATCGGTCGTCACTACGCTGTCTGCCGGTTTACGGTCAGACAACTGCTTCAACAGCAGCGGCGCATAGATGGCCTCACCCGGATGGTCGTAACGCCAGGCGTGCTCGGCACGCATTTCAGCCGTGTGCTGGCGCCACTCGCCGATATTCAAAGGCTGCTGTAACGCCGGCAGCAGCGTGTTGAGATCGCCCTGCAGCGCAACATGCGCCTGACGCAGTTTGTTCATTTCCGCCGGGTCGATATCCATATGGATAACTTTGGCGTTTGGCGCGAAGGTATTCAGCTTGCCGGTCACGCGATCGTCAAAACGGGCACCGACGGCAATCAGCAAATCACACTCCTGCACCGCCAGGTTTGCCGCTTTGGTGCCGTGCATCCCCAGCATGCCCAGGTAGTATGGGTAGTCAGCATCCACTGCGCCCAACCCTTTCAGCGTGCAGGTGGCAGGCATTTGCGTTACCGCGATGAATTCGCGCAGGGCCGGAACGGCCTGTGCCATGCCGACGCCGCCGCCGACGTACAGCATCGGCTGGGCTGCCTGCGCCAGCATCCGACGCGCCTCTTCGACTTCCGCATGTGGGAACGCGTCGTCACTTTCAACGGTGGAGAAGTGCGGTTCCAGCTCGCCGAGTGCGACCTGAATATCTTTCGGGATATCCACCAGAACCGGGCCAGGACGGCCAGAGCTGGCAATACGGAACGCTTCCGCCATCACGCCTGGCAGTTCTTCGAGGGACTGCACGAGGAAGCTGTGTTTGGTGCAGGCCAGCGACAAGCCGAGCACATCGACTTCCTGGAAGGCATCGGTACCGATGAAGGGTGAGGCCACCTGGCCGGTGATCGCCACCACGGGAACGGAATCGAGCAGCGCGTCAGCCAGACCGGTGATCAGGTTTGTGGCGCCCGGTCCAGACGTTGCCATGCAGACACCCGTTTTACCGGTGGCACGTGCATAGCCAATGGCCGCCATGGCTGCGCCCTGCTCGTGTCGGCACAAGAGGTGTTCCACGCCGCCGTCATACAGTGCATCGTAAATCGGCATAATTGCGCCTCCCGGATAACCAAAGACGGTTTCGACTCCCTGTGCGCGCAACGCATGTACTACCCACTGTGCCCCATTCATAGTTAGTTCCCCGTCATAAATCGGGAGAAACAGAATTTTGTGCTATTTGTCATTCTCTGCTCCTCGTTTAAGTTTTTTAGTCATAAAAAAACCCCCGGACCTTTCGGTGCGGGGGTCTTAGTTCGTTAAGGCTTGATTTCTAAGCCTTTCCTCGTCCAAGTGCAGCCCCGCACGGTGGGATAATAATCACCACCACGCTAATCACGACCAGGCTAATCACTAGTAGAAGGGCTGTCATTTTCAGTTCTTTGTGCATCTTGTTCGAAGGAATGCCTAAAGAGTTATCACAGTTATCAAACCAAACACAAGATTTATTTATGACGGATTTGATTAGCAGGCAAATCATATTCCTGAAAAGCTTTGTTTTATATAAGGAAATTAGATAGTGAATATTTTTCATTTTTTTGGCGTGTTTTAGCACTCTGCAACGTTCCGTCCTTCTCTTTGCGAGAGGGCTTCCGAATGAGTGAAAATAGTTACACTATGTCGCTAAAAAGCAGGAATGAGCGTCGTAAATCAGCCAACTGACGCTCAACAGGCAAAATCAATACTGACATAGTGACTCACTGAGGAGGTGCTTATGTCACTGTCAGTTGTTTACACGCGTGCGGCGATCGGAGTAAAGGCACCGCTTATTTCTGTGGAGGTTCATCTGAGTAATGGGCTCCCTGGGCTAACGCTTGTCGGCTTGCCAGAAACCACGGTCAAAGAAGCCAGAGATCGGGTTCGCAGCGCAATTATCAATAGCGGTTATACCTTCCCCGCAAAGAAGATTACGATCAATCTTGCCCCCGCAGATCTGCCCAAGGAGGGCGGACGATACGATTTACCTATCGCTATTGCGCTTCTCGCAGCCTCTGAGCAGCTCAACACTGCGAGGCTAGGCTCGTACGAGTTCATTGGCGAACTGGCGCTTACAGGCGCGTTAAGAGGCGTTCCTGGCGCCATCTCTGGTGCGCTGGAAGCCATTCATGCCGGTCGACAAATTATTGTAGCCAATGAAAATGCCTCAGAAGTGAGCCTGATTGCCGAGAAAGGATGCCTGGTCGCGGGGCATTTACAGGAAGTCTGCGCGCACCTTGAAGGCCGACATACCCTCTCCGAGCCAGAGGAAACCGGAGATATCCTGCCTGAAAGCCCGGACGACCTCAGCGATATTATCGGGCAGGAACAGGGGAAGCGGGCACTGGAGATCACCGCAGCCGGAGGACATAACCTGTTGCTGATTGGCCCGCCGGGAACAGGGAAAACCATGCTGGCGAGCAGGCTGAATGGGTTATTGCCGCCACTCAATAATCATGAGGCACTTGAAAGCGCAGCGATATTTAGCCTGGTGAGCTCTGCATCATTGCAAAAACAGTGGCGACGACGCCCTTTTCGCTCTCCCCATCACAGTGCCTCCTTGATGGCCATGGTCGGAGGGGGCTCCATTCCGGGGCCGGGAGAGATCTCGCTGGCACACAATGGCATCCTGTTCCTTGATGAACTGCCTGAGTTTGAACGCCGCGTACTGGATGCCCTGCGGGAACCTATCGAATCTGGCGAGATCCATATCTCCCGCACGCGCGCCAAAATAAGCTACCCGGCACAGTTCCAGCTGGTTGCCGCCATGAACCCCAGCCCATCAGGCCATTATCAGGGAAATCATAATCGCTGCACGCCTGAGCAGACGCTGCGCTATCTGGGGAAGCTGTCAGGCCCTTTCCTCGATCGTTTTGATTTATCCCTGGAGATCCCATTACCGCCCCCTGGTTTGCTCAGCCAGACAACGATACGCGGTGAGAGCACAGCGAAGGTTCGCGAACGGGTTATCGCCTCACAGGCCCGACAGTACGCTCGTCAACATAAGCTGAATGCGCGTCTGGATAATGCTGAGATTCGGCAGTTTTGCCATCTTAAGGCTGAGGATGCCTGCTGGCTTGAAGAGACATTGACGCGATTTGGGCTCTCGATACGTGCATGGCAGCGCCTGCTGAAAGTGGCTCGCACTATTGCCGATGTGGAAGGAGACCCAGAGATTGAAAGACACCATCTGCAGGAAGCGCTGAGCTATCGCGCCATAGATCGGTTGTTGCTGCACCTGCAAAAATTACTGGCATAAAAAAAGGAGCCGAAGCTCCTTTTCTCATCAACTTAGTCGTCAGACTCGGTGTAGTCTTCAGCACCTTCCATCTGCGGCTTACCGCCAGACAGCGTATGGAAACGCTTTGGACGCTTGATGCGTGCCATGTACTTGATCCATACACGTTCTGCTTCAGACTGCGGCTCACGCTCACCGCGACAAACAGCAACAAACTGTTTTTCGTCTTCAGTCGCAGGCTCACGTTTACCCAGATCCAGCTCGTTAAAGGCATAACCATGACGCTCAAGCAATTGCGCCTCTTTGATGGTGAAATCGCCGTGACGAGAGAACCCGCGTGGATAATTTTTATTGTCGAAAAAACGATTAGTCGTCGTAAAGCTTTCCGCCATCCTACACGCTCCTAATTCTTTGGCCGAGCTATTTATGGCGCGGAGTATTAGTTACGCTTGACAGAGTGTAAAACAAAACATTTAAATCATAACGACAAATAATTTTGTGGAGAAAGATGTGGATACGGAATTGCTAAAAACTTTCCTTGAAGTGAGCAGGACACGCCACTTCGGGCGAGCAGCTGAAGCCCTCTATCTGACGCAGTCAGCGGTCAGTTTTCGTATTCGACAGCTGGAAAATCAATTGGGTGTGAATCTATTTACCCGTCACCGCAACAATATCCGCTTAACGCCGGCCGGTGAGAAACTGCTCCCGTATGCAGAAACGTTGATGAATACCTGGCAGGCGGCCCGTAAAGAGGTGGCTCATACGTCCAGGCACAATGAGTTCTCGATCGGGGCCAGCGCCTCCCTGTGGGAATGTATGCTCAGTCAGTGGCTTTCGCGGTTATACCATTCGCATGGGCATTTGCAATTTGAGGCCAGAATTGCGCAACGGCAGTCGCTGGTTAAGCAACTTCACGAGCGCCAGCTTGATCTGCTGATCACCACTGAAGCCCCCAAGATGGACGAATTTAGCAGCCAGATTGTTGGGCAGTTTGGTCTGGCTCTGTATGCTTCTGAGCCTGCGATGATGAAGTCCGATCTAACCTATCTGCGGCTTGAATGGGGCCCCGATTTTCAACAGCATGAAACCGGTTTGATCGCCCCTGACGATGTTCCACAGTTAACAACCAGCTCAGCGGAGATCGCCTGCCAACAGCTTTCCTTGCTAAAGGGCTGCACGTGGTTACCCGTTTGCTGGGCAGACAGTAAACCGGGACTCCATACCGTACTGGATTCCACTACGCTTTCCAGGCCGCTGTATGCAATCTGGCTGCAGAACAGCGATAAGCAATCGCAGATAAAAGATCTATTAAAAATCAATATTATGGAATGATTTACCAGCCAGCATAATAGCTGGCTGCAGTTTTTGATTAGGAAGGGATTTTGGCCGTGTTGAAGGCAAAAAAAATCCTTTGCCGAAGCAAAGGATTCTATATGGCAGGGGCGGAGAGACTCGAACTCGCGACACCCGGTTTTGGAGACCGGTGCTCTACCAACTGAGCTACGCCCCTAAAGTTTTTTGCCATTAAGCCTGCCGATAAGGCAGGCTTAATGTCTTAATAAGTGGCGGAACGGACGGGACTCGAACCCGCGACCCCCTGCGTGACAGGCAGGTATTCTAACCGACTGAACTACCGCTCCACCGAAGACTGCTGTAACCACCGGATTTATGCACCGGCTTACTACTTAATTTGATGCCTGGCAGTTCCCTACTCTCACATGGGGAGACCCCACACTACCATCGGCGCTACGGCGTTTCACTTCTGAGTTCGGCATGGGGTCAGGTGG
>NZ_JBLKBZ010000019.1:0-75349 GCF_047530935.1 Enterobacter sp. 03-F-07-AD-ECC
AGCCATGATCAAACTCTTCAATTTAAAAGTTTGATGCTCAATGAATTAAACTTCGTAATGAATTACGTGTTCACTCGTTGAGACTTGGTATTCATTTATTGTCCGAAGACATTAAGAATCCATGTCACTTTGAGTGCCCACACAGATTGTCTGATAAATTGTTAAAGAGCAGTGCAACGCGGCTTTCGCTCACCGTTGCGAGGTCCCGTATAATACGTTTTCCTCATTCAGAGTCAAGTGATTATTTTCACTTTTCTCTGTCGGCATTCATCTCTGAACCCCGCTAACCCGGCGGCTTGCAAGCCGTTGTTCCGTGTCAGTGGAGGCGCATTATAGGGAGTTCTCAGACGTTGACAACCCCTCTTTAAAAAAAAACGTTCAACCGTCTCTTTTTTGCTCAAAACCGTGCTGCAGCGCGAGTTTTTCGAGCGTTTCAAACCCATAACGGCGCAAAACGGGTAAAAGTTGTTCAGTCTCGTTTGTTAGTGCCATACAAAACGCGATATTCGCATCGGCAGATTTGGCATCCGGCGCTTCATGTTCCAGCAGCCAGGCAGTACGACGGGCAATAGCCGCACCGGAATCCACCAGACGCGTCCCCTCCGGCAGTACTTCTAACAATTCTTCCTGTAAGAGCGGGAAATGAGTGCAGCCCAGAACGACGGTATCCGGCGGTTCCGGCATACGCAGCCACGGGCGAAGAATACGACGCAGCTCCTCAAGTGGCACCGTCTTGCCATGCAGCTTCGCTTCAGCCATCTCCACCAGCTCTGCCGAACCGAGCATCGCGATCTGACATTCATTGGCAAAACGCTCGATCAATTCACGCGTATAAGGACGCTTCACCGTGCCGCGCGTAGCCAGCAGACCCACAATACCATTCGCAGTCAGGCGCGCAGCAGGCTTTATTGCGGGAACCACGCCCACAACCGGGAACTGAAATTTTGCGCGCAATGCAGGCAGCGATACCGTGCTTGCCGTATTACAGGCGATGACCGCCAGCGCCAGAGGATAACGCTGCTGTACCGCGGTGACGATTTCAACGACACGCTCAACAATAAAGTCCTCGCTCTTCTCCCCATAAGGGAAAGCGACGTTATCGAAGGCGTAGATATAATGGAGATCCGGCAGGAGATGCCGAATCTCATCATAGACCGAAAGCCCACCGACGCCGGAATCAAATACCAGCACGGTGGGACGCGGATTAGAAGGTGTAGCTGCCAGACAAGGTGTATTCCCGTCCTGCAGTTTGGTAGCCATAAACTGTCTCGTAATCTTTATCGAACAGGTTGGCTATTTTACCACGAACTGTAAGGTGAGAGGTGACAGGATATGAAACTGCGACATCCCACAGGCTTACCCCGCCCATTTTCACGCGTTCTGACGCATACGTGTCTGGATCGATTGCGACATCATAGCGGGTGCCGAGGTAACGGTAAGCGAGGTTCCAGTCGAGATCCCATACCTGCCAGTCAAGTTGATACTTAACCTGCTGCTTAGAACGGCGGGCCAGCACTTCATGAGTTTTGGCGTTACGCGGGTCAACATAATCATAGGAGATCTGGTGTCCAACCGGTCCAGTTTCGAACTGTGCCGTCGCTTCCACACCTTTAATACGCGCTTCGTCAACGTTGTAGTACCGATACGTATGCGGATCGCTGCTGATCAGGTTATCAATATCATTACGATAACCGGTGATACGCCAGTTGACCGGTCCCGTCAGGCCTTCAAAGCCCCCTTCCCACTGTTTACTCTCCTCCGGTTTAAGGTCCGGATTGCCGTAAGAAGCGCTGTGGATCTGGCTCATCGTCGGTGCTTTAAAAGCGGTGCCGTAGGAGGCAATCACGCGATAGCCATCCACAAACTCCCACGCTGCGCTGGTTTGCCACGTGCCATGGTTGCCAAAGTTGGAGTTGTCGTCATTACGCGCCGCCGCTTCCAGCGTCACGCTGTTGAACTGCTGCATCGCAGACGCGAACACGCCGGTATTACGTTGCTCGTAACCTTTTTCCAGGTAACCGGTCCCGGCCTGCGTCTTCTGCTTTTGCCAGTCCAGGCCTGCACCGATATTGCCATGGCCGACTTCTATAGTGTTGAGCCATTGGGTGGTGTACTGCTTCACGTCATCCATGGTTGCGGAATCAGCGTAGCGCCCTTTCTTCGGATCATAGTTCTGATCTTTACTGCGGCCGTAACCCGCCACCAGCTGTGACTGGAAAATCCCCTGGCTGTAACGCAAACCGGTATCCCAGTTCTGGCTGTAAAGCTGGCGAGTATCAGGTCGTCCATCCACCATAAAATTGGCGTCGTAATGATCGTAACCGTCATACGCGGTGCGGTTGTCATAACCAAAGCCACGGAAGAACCCGCTCACGCTGTCGGTAATTTGCTGTTCCACGGAGCCGTACAGCGATTTACTCATGAAACCATCGCGGTCAGGCTGGCGCGGCGCATCCTGGGCAGCAATATCAAAGCCGCGGGTATAGGTGTAGTTACCCGCCATAGTGATTTTGGTTTTATTCAGCACCTGCTGGAAAGCGCCATCATAGGTCTGGTAGCCCTTAGAGCCGACGCCCGCTGAGATTTCCGCACCCGGCTTATCACGCCCGGTGATGATGTTAATCACGCCGCCAATCGCGTCGGAGCCATACAGCGCAGAACGCGGGCCACGGACGTATTCGATTCGCTGAATCAGCGAGGTTGGGATTTGGCTCAGATCGGGAACGTTGCTAATCCCGGCGCTGTTCAACGGTACGCCGTCAATCAGGACCAGAACATGACGGGATTCAGTGCCGCGAATAAAGGTAGAAGAGGTGGCACCCAGGCCACCGCTTTGCGCGATATCTACGCCCGGCAGACGTGACATAATCTCCACAACGCTCTTTGCCTGCCAGCGCTCAATATCTTCACGCGTCACCACGGACGTCGGTGCCAGAACTGTTTTTGCCGGTTGTTCAAAACGATTTGCTGTCACCACCAACGAGTCAGCGCTATCCTGCGCCCAGCCCGAAAATGCCGTAACGGACAACGCCGTTAACAGCGATACTTTTTTAATCATTGTTAAAGCATCCACAATATAAGAAGGATGCCGCAGGCCTCATCTATAGCACGCGATGATGAAACCAAATGCGACGTGATCCCGGCAGGTCTTCGGGCTGGGTGGCGTTTTGTGGATGAAGACTTCCCATTTTCACAGTGTCTGCAACTCTCATCCCGCCAGTCTTTACCGCTGCGCGTCAGCTCCAGATTTACACTGGATTCCCTTTTCACTCTCAGGAGACCGGAAACAGAATGCTACAATTAGACACGTATAGATGTCCAGATAGCTATTAGCCATTAAATCTGGACATCCACTGCACAATCCCTACAATCCCCGCGTAATTCTTTATCACTCAGGACGCATCATGACCCCCGAACACCTCCCGACAGAACAGTACGACGCACAGCTGGCAGAGAAAGTTGTCCGCCTGCAAAGTATGATGACGCCTTTCAACGCGCCCGTTCCTGAGGTGTTCCGTTCCCCCGTCAGCCACTACCGTATGCGCGCCGAGTTCCGCATCTGGCACGATGGCGACGACCTGTATCACATCATTTTCGATCAGCAGACTAAATCCCGTATCCGGGTTAACAGCTTCCCGGCGGCGAGTGAGCTGATTAACCAGCTCATGACTTTGATGATTGACGGTGTGCGCAACAACCCGGTGCTGCGCCATAAGCTGTTCCAGATTGACTACCTGACCACCCAAAGCAATCAGGCCATTGTCTCTCTGCTGTACCACAAGGCGCTTAACGACGAGTGGCGCGAGCAGGCAGAAGCGCTGCGCGATGCGCTACGGGCGCAAAACATCAACGTTCACCTGATTGGCCGCGCGACAAAAACCAAAATCATGCTGGATCAGGATTACATCGATGAGCGCCTGTCGGTGGCAGGAAAAGAGATGGTTTACCGTCAGGTAGAGAACAGCTTCACCCAACCTAACGCGGCGATGAACGTGCAAATGCTGGAGTGGGCGCTGAAAGCGACCGAAGGGTCAAAGGGCGATCTGCTTGAGCTGTACTGTGGGAATGGCAACTTCTCGCTGGCACTGGCGCGCAATTTCGAGCGCGTACTGGCAACGGAAATTGCCAAACCGTCCGTTGCGGCCGCGCAGTACAACATTGCCGCCAACCATATCGACAACGTGCAGATTATTCGTATGGCAGCAGAAGAGTTTACGCAGGCCATGAACGGCGTGCGCGAATTTAACCGTCTTGAGGGGATCGATCTGAAGGGCTATCAGTGCGAGACGATTTTTGTCGATCCGCCGCGCAGTGGCCTGGACAGCGAAACCGAGAAGATGGTGCAGGCATACCCGCGTATTTTGTACATTTCCTGTAACCCGGAAACGCTGTGCAAAAACCTGGAAACATTAAGCCAGACGCACAAGGTTGAACGTCTGGCGCTGTTCGATCAATTCCCGTATACGCACCATATGGAGTGCGGTGTTTTACTTACCGCACGGTGATCTGTAGGCCGGATAAGCGTAGCGCCATCCGGCGTTTTTGGCAGGTGGCGCTTCGCTTACCTGCCCTACAAATAATTCCTTACTCCGGCAACTGGCTCTTGCGGCTGCGCATGCGAGAGCCAATCCAGAACACCAGCGCCACAGACAGAACAGCAGGGAAGAAGTTAGAGCCGATATCCGGGTACTCTGCGCGCACCACAGTGCTGTACAGCAACACACCCAGAATAAAGCAGGCAGCGGCCAGACCCGGTAACCCCACCGGCATGGTGCGGTTCAGATAACGCTGGTGCAGGCAGTAAACCGTCAGCACCAGGGCGATAAGCGGGAAAATCGAGAAGGGTACGATGGAGCTAAAAATTGCGGCAAACGTACCATTAATGGATAAGCCAGCGATCAATGCCAGCAACAGCGTCCCTTTATCCTGACCTGACTGTTTCATTACTCACCTTCACTCTTCGGTTTGATGTGCCAGTTTCTCTTGTTCACGGCGATACCAGTAGTACGCACCTTTGGAGATCATCCTGAGCTGCAATACCAGTCGCTCTTCGAGTTGCTTACGTTGTTCAATGCTGACATCCAGCGCTTCGGCACCTGCACTGAAAACAATCGTCACCATTGCTTCAGCCTGTGCTTCGGTGAACGCACGCGGCATATGGTTTTCGAGTTCAAGATAGTCGGCAAGTTCCGCAATGAAATGCTGAATTTCACGCGCGACAGCGGCACGAAATGCCGCTGACGTCCCTGAACGCTCGCGCAGCAACAGGCGAAACGCGTTGGGGTTATTGCCGATAAATTCCATAAAGGTCGACACGGAGGTACGGATAACGCTACCGCCTTTCGCGATACGCTGCCGCGCCTGGCGCATCAACTGGCGCAGCATGAGCCCACTCTCGTCGACCATGGTCAGACCCAGTTCATCCACATCACGGAAATGGCGATAGAAGGACGTTGGCGCAATCCCGGCCTCGCGTGCGACTTCACGCAGGCTCAAACTGGCAAAACTCCGCTCAGCACTCAGTTGACTGAATGCAGCTTCCACCAGCGAACGCCGGGTTTTCTCTTTTTGTTGTGCTCTTACGCCCATCACGATAGTTGAATCCTTCCAAAGGTCTGATGGCACTATACCAGAGAATAAAATTAATCTGTTTACCTGGCTTTGTGAATGATTGTTTACGCGCGCTTTGTGCTCCACTGCCGGAAAAAAGCACAACGATAATTGGGTTACCCTGGCAATGATGTTATGATTCTGTTGCTTTTATGTATAAGAACAGGTAAGCCTTGCCATGCCACATTCCTACGATTACGACGCAATAGTTATTGGTTCCGGCCCCGGCGGCGAAGGCGCTGCTATGGGTCTGGTAAAACAGGGAGCCAGAGTAGCGGTCATTGAGCGCTACCATAATGTTGGCGGCGGTTGCACCCACTGGGGCACCATCCCTTCCAAAGCCCTCCGCCACGCCGTTAGCCGCATTATTGAATTTAACCAGAACCCTCTTTACAGCGACCACTCCCGACTTCTTCGTTCCTCTTTTGCCGATATCCTGAATCACGCAGATACCGTTATTAACCAGCAGACACGCATGCGTCAGGGTTTTTACGAGCGTAACCATTGCGAAATTCTTCAGGGTAACGCGCATTTTGTGGATGAACATACGCTGGCGCTGGAGTGTCACGACGGTTCGGTTGAAACCCTCACCGCTGAAAAATTTGTTATCGCCTGTGGTTCCCGCCCGTATCATCCGGCAGACGTGGATTTCTCCCACCCGCGCATTTACGACAGCGATTCCATCCTCAGCCTGCACCATGAACCTCGCCATGTGATTATCTATGGCGCGGGGGTGATCGGGTGTGAATATGCGTCTATCTTCCGCGGAATGGATGTCAAAGTTGATCTGATTAACACCCGCGACCGCCTGCTGGCTTTCCTGGATCAGGAGATGTCAGACTCGCTCTCCTACCACTTCTGGAACAGCGGTGTGGTGATTCGCCACAACGAAGAGTACGAGAAGATCGAAGGCTGCGACGACGGCGTGATCATGCATCTGAAGTCCGGCAAAAAGCTGAAAGCCGACTGCCTGCTGTATGCCAACGGCCGTACCGGTAACACCGATTCACTGGCGCTGGAAAACATCGGTCTGGAGACGGACAGCCGTGGTCAGTTGAAGGTTAACAGCATGTACCAGACTGCCCTGCCGCACGTTTACGCGGTCGGTGACGTGATTGGTTACCCGAGCCTCGCTTCCGCGGCCTATGACCAGGGGCGCATTGCGGCGCAGGCGCTGGTAAAAGGCGAAGCGACGGCGCATCTGATCGAAGACATTCCAACGGGGATTTACACCATTCCGGAAATCAGCTCCGTAGGGAAAACCGAGCAGCAGCTGACCTCCATGAAGGTGCCTTACGAGGTGGGTCGCGCCCAGTTTAAACATCTGGCACGGGCACAAATTGTTGGCATGAGCGTGGGTACGCTGAAGATCCTGTTCCATCGTGAGACGAAAGAGATCCTCGGTATTCACTGCTTTGGTGAACGCGCGGCGGAAATCATTCATATCGGCCAGGCGATAATGGAGCAAAAAGGTGGCGGTAACACCATTGAGTACTTCGTTAACACCACCTTTAACTACCCGACCATGGCGGAAGCCTATCGGGTCGCCGCGCTGAACGGTTTAAACCGCCTGTTTTAACGCATTGTCAAAATGGCCATCCATCGCACCACGGATGGCCTCTGCCAGCTGCTCATAGCGGCTGCGCAGCGGTGACCCCGGACGATAAACCAGACCTATAGTACGACGTGGCTCTGGTTTAATGCACGGCAGGTAAACCACACCGTCGCGTTTACGCTCGCGCGGCACGGCCAGCGCAGGCAGCAACGTAATACCACTTCCCGCCGCCACCATATTACGCAGCGTTTCCAGGCTGGTTGCGCGGAAATGGGTATCTTCATCCGCTCCCGCTTCAAAACAGAAGCCCATGGCCTGATCGCGCAGGCAGTGGCCATCTTCCAGCATCAGCAGCTTTTCACCGGCCAGATCGGCCATCGGCACGCGATCGCGGTTCGCCCACGGGTGATCTTCGTAGATCGCCAGCATCATCGGCTCGTCAAACAGCGGCACTTCGATAAAGGCTTCGCTCTCTTTTACCAGCGCCAGAATGGCGCAGTCGAGCTTGCCGCTATCTAACTGTGCCAGCAGCTGATGGGTTTGCGCTTCATGCAGATACATTTCGAGTTTCGGGAACGTCTGGTGCAGCATCGGAATGATGTGCGGCAGAAGGTACGGACCAACGGTTGGGATCAGGCCAATATGCAGCGGGCCGGACATGGTCTCCCCTTGCTGACTTGCCATTTCCTTGAGCACTTTGACCTCGCGCAGCACGGTGCGCGCCTGATCCACCAGCAGCAAACCCGCCTGAGTGAACAGCACTTTACGACTGGTGCGCTCCAGCAGCATCACGCCCAGCTCATCTTCCAGCTTGCGGATCTGACCGCTCAGCGTAGGCTGGCTGACGTGGCAGGAATCTGCCGCACGGCGAAAGTGGCGATGCTCGGCTAACGCTACCAGGTATTCAAGATCACGAATATTCATTATTCATCCTCCGTCGCCACGATAGTTCATGGCGATAGATAGCATAGCAACGAACGATTATCCCTATCAAGCATTCTGTTGAATAATACACCACATAGACGAGGCGGCACGTGTTTGACCCTTGACGTCCCCGCACCGTCAGCGAGTTTCTCTCAAAACTCGAACAACTAAAGCCAACGTGAACTTTTGCGGACCCCGTGGTCCGCTTTTTTTTTGCGTAAAAAAGCCCGGCGTTACGCCAGGCTTCGCCTTTCCCCTCACCCTAACCCTCTCCCACGGGGAGAGGGAACCGATCGAGCCCCTCTCCTCGTGGGAGAGGGGCCGGGGTGAGGGCACCAGCCCGCACAAATCAAACCAACCGGTTTTTCGCGTCCGCAATCGCCTGCGCCACCTGCTTCGGCGACACACCGCCTTTCGCCGCACGCTTATCCAGGCATGACTGCAACGACAGAATCGGGTACACATCCTCCCCGATAACCGCACTGAATTTCTGCAGGTCGGCAAGCGCCAGCTCTTCCAGCGGTTTCCCCTGACGAATCGCTTCCACTACCGCTTCGCCCACAATGTGGTGCGCTTCACGGAACGGTACGCCTTTCGCCACCAGGTAATCCGCCAGTTCGGTCGCGTTTGCATAACCCTGCTGCGCCGCTTCCTGGCAACGAGGACGTTTCACCTGAATGCCGTCCAGCACCAGCGCGCCCATATGCAGGCAGTCCAGCCAGGTGTCGAGCGCGTCGAACAGCCCTTCTTTGTCTTCCTGCATATCTTTGTTGTACGCCAGCGGCAGCCCTTTCAGGGTCATCATCATGCCGGTCAGTGCGCCCTGTACGCGGCCACACTTCCCGCGGATCAGCTCCAGCGCATCCGGGTTTTTCTTCTGCGGCATCAGGGAAGAGCCGGACGTTACACGGTCAGACAACTCCACAAATCCGGCTTCGCCAGAGTTAAAGAAGATCAGGTCTTCGGCAAAGCGTGACAGGTGGACCATTCCGATAGAAGCATTCGACAGCAGTTCCAGCACGTGGTCACGGTCAGAGACGCTGTCCAGACTGTTACGGGTGGCAGACGCAAAGCCCAGCCAGCCTGCCAGCTGCTCGCGGTCAATTTCATATGCCGTACCCGCCAGCGCACCGCTGCCCAGCGGGCTGACGTCCAGGCGCTTCAGGGTATCCTGCAGGCGGCTTTCGTCACGCGCCAGCATCTCGACATAGGCCAGACACCAGTGCGCAAAGGTCACCGGCTGCGCGCGCTGCAAATGGGTATAACCCGGCATCACCGCGTCCTGGTTGTTCTGCGCCGTGTCCACCAGCGCGCTCTGCAGCTGACGGTTAGCCGCCAGCAGCTCCGCGACGGTATCTTTACACCACAGCTTCAGATCGGTCGCGACCTGGTCGTTACGGCTACGGCCGGTGTGCAGCTTTTTACCCAGCTGGCCAACTTTGTCGATCAGTTTGCCTTCTACCCAGCTGTGAATATCTTCGGCATCGCTCTGCAGAATTTGCTGCGGATCCAGACGCACTTCTTCCAGCAGATTATTGAGCGCCTCTTCCAGCTGCTGCTGCTCCTCTGCGGTCAGCACGCCCACCGTCACCAGCGCTTTGGACCAGGCCACAGAGCCGACGATATCCTGTTCGGCCAGGCGGTAGTCGAAGCGCAAAGAGTCGTTGAACTGTTTGAACCGTTGATCCGCTGCCTGTGTAAAACGCCCACCCCAAAGTGCCATAACATCGTTCCTTTATTCGTTAGTTCCGCCGGGTGGCGCTGCGCTTACCCGGCCTACGGTCATTCATTAATAACTTACGCTAAAATACGCGTGCCAATCGGCGTGCCGTTAAACAGCGCCGGAAGCTGCTCCGCGTGACGCCAGGAGGCGATATCCACCGGGCGCCCGAGCGTACGGGCGGCATCCAGCGCGGCATTCACTTTGACGATCATCCCGTCGGTAATAATGCCCTGGGCGATCAGCTGTTCGGCTTTTGCCGCGGTCATTTCCGCAATGCGCTGGCCTTTGCCGTCCAGAATACCGCTCACATCGGAGAGCAGGATCAGGTCCGCGCCCAGCGTTGCCGCCAGTGCCGTCGCCGCCTGGTCCGCATTCACGTTCATCAGCTCACCCTCTTCGGTCACCCCGATAGAGCTCACCACCGGCAGGAAACCGCCTTCCAGCAGCGTGTTAATCAGCTTAGGCGAACCTGGCTGCGCCAGTCCAACGTGGCCGAGTTCTTCATCGAGCTGGGTCACTTTTACGCTGTCACCGTCGCCCAGATAGAGGCCAACGGAGGCAATGTGGTGTTTCTTCGCCCAGGACAACAGAGTCTTATTCGCCGTACCTGCCAGCGCACCGGTGATGATGTCAATCTGGTCGGCAGGCGTCACGCGCAGGCCGTTTTTCTTTTTCACCGGCAGGTTGAGCCCTTTCATCAACTCATCCACTACGCAGCCGCCGCCGTGCACAATCACCAGCGGACGCTGGTGTGATTCGCGATAGTTAACCAGCGCGGTAAACAGACGCTCCAGCGCTTCTTCGCTGTCCAGCAGTACACCACCGAGTTTGATAATTAATGGGTTCATCATCACACCTTAAATAAGAGCCTGCGTTTCCGGGAAACCGAAACGAATATTTGCACACTGCATTGCCTGAGCGGCAGCGCCTTTGAGTAAGTTATCTTCTGCTGCCACCACGATCAGATGCTCGCCCTGCACGGCATAGCCGATGTCGCAGAACGGCAGGCCAACCACGTTTTTCAGCGCGGGCACGCCTTTGTCGTAGAGACGCACCAACGGTTTATCCGCATACGCCTGAGTAAAGGCCTCGCTCACCTGGTCTTTGGTCACGCCCGGTTTCAGGCGGCAGGTAATGGTTTCGAGGATCCCACGCGGGAAGCTGCCCAGGTGCGGTGTAAAGATGACATTGGCCCCCAGATGGGTAGTGATTTCCGGATGATGGCGGTGATTAAACACGCCATACGGCTGCAGGCTGACTTCACAGAAGCTGTTAGAAATAGCAGCCTTGCGTCCGGCACCGCTGACACCACTGGTGGCGTTGATCACCGGCCACTGGTTCAGATCCAGCAGGCCTGCGTCGATCAGCGGCTTCAGAGAAAGCTGTGCGGCCGTCGGGTAGCAGCCCGGCACGGCAATCAGATCCGCTTCTTTCAGCTTGTCTGCGCTCCACTCCGCCAGCCCATACACGGCTTTTGCAAGCAGGTCCGGGTGCTGATGGGTAAAGCCATAGTATTTTTCGTAGAACGCGCCGTCGTTAACACGGAACGCGCCGGAGAGGTCGAACACCACGCAACCGGCCGCCAGGAATTGCGGCGCCAGGTCGTGACTGACCTCGTGCGCGGTGGCCAAAAATACCACGTCGACGCCGTCAGTGAACTCGCTGATGTCAGACATTGGCTGCAGTGGCAAGTCGACAATGCCCAAAAGGCACGGATGCAAATCAGAAATTAACTTTCCTGCATCATTGCTTTGCGCTGACACGGTCAAAGCGGTTATGGTCATATGTGGATGGCGATTCACGTAGCTTACAAGCTCTGCGCCCGCATAACCGCTAGCGCCTACAATCAGCGTATTCAACATCGGGTTCCTTTATGCTCAACGTTAATGTATTTTTATTCACATTTATTGCATGAATATTGATACTATCACGACCTAAGGTGTGTCAACAATGAAAATGAACTTACCGCCATTTATCGAGATTTACCGCGCTCTGATTGCCACACCCTCCATCAGCGCGACCGAAGAAGCGCTGGATCAGAGCAATGAGTCTTTAATCAATCTGCTGGCGGGTTGGTTTAGCGATCTTGGCTTTAACGTTGAGGTTCAGCCTGTTCCCGGAACACGCCATAAATTTAACCTGCTCGCCAGTACCGGACACGGCGCAGGCGGACTGCTGCTGGCCGGTCATACCGACACGGTGCCGTTTGACGATGGCCGCTGGACCCGCGACCCGTTTACCCTGACCGAGCATGACAACAAGCTTTACGGCCTTGGCACCGCCGACATGAAAGGCTTCTTCGCCTTTATCCTTGACGCGCTACGTGACGTAGACGTGACAAAACTGAAAAAGCCGCTCTACATTCTGGCGACCGCCGATGAAGAGACCAGCATGGCGGGGGCGCGTTACTTCTCAGAAAACACATCGATTCGCCCGGATTGCGCCATCATCGGTGAGCCAACGTCATTACAACCGATCCGTGCGCATAAAGGCCATATTTCCACGGCAGTGCGCGTGATGGGCCAGTCTGGCCACTCCAGCGACCCGGCGCGTGGCGTGAACGCCATTGAACTGATGCACGACGCCATCGGCCGCATCATGACTCTGCGCGACGAACTGAAAGAGCGGTATCACTACGACGCCTTCACCGTGCCGTATCCAACGCTGAACCTCGGTAGCCTGCACGGTGGCGATGCCTCTAACCGTATCTGCGCTTGCTGTGAGCTGCACATGGATATCCGTCCGCTGCCGGGCATGACGCTGAGCGATCTCGACGGCTTGCTGACCGAAGCGCTGGCCCCGGTGAGTGAACGCTGGCCTGGCCGCCTGACGGTGTCTGAACTGCATCCACCGATCCCGGGTTATGAATGTCCACCGGATCATCAGCTGGTTGAGGTGGTGGAAAAACTGCTCGGCGAGAAAACCGACGTGGTGAACTACTGCACCGAAGCGCCGTTTATTCAGACGCTGTGCCCGACGCTGGTACTTGGCCCAGGCTCCATCAACCAGGCGCACCAGCCGGATGAATACCTGGAAACCCGCTTCATCAAGCCCACCCGCGAACTGATTACCCAGGTTGTGCATCACTTCTGCTGGCATTAAAACCGCACCGATCAGTCCCCTCTCCCGGTGGGAGAGGGTTAGGGTGAGGGCAACAAATCCCGCGATCTCCGTCACATTCCCATAAGCATCTCTTATCTGACGCAATGCGAATTAAATTTCGTAAATTGCCCGCATTTATTCGTTTGCTGAACCGTTTTCGCAGCAATTGACGACGGGGGTTTTACGTGGCTTTATAAAGGGAGATGACAAAATAATGTCCAGAAGATTTTCGCATGGGCATAAACAAAAATGATGGGGTGACTGGGTTTTTATGAACGAACAATATTCCGCGTTGCGTAGTAATGTCAGTATGCTCGGCAAAGTGCTTGGAGATACCATCAAAGATGCGTTGGGGGAAAACATCCTCGACCGCGTTGAAACCATCCGCAAGCTGTCTAAATCTTCCCGTGCCGGTAACGAAGCGAGTCGTCAGGAGCTGCTCACTACCTTGCAGAACCTCTCTAACGATGAGCTGCTGCCCGTTGCACGCGCATTCAGCCAGTTCCTGAACCTGGCAAACACGGCTGAGCAATACCATAGCATTTCGCCAAACGGCGAAGCTGCCAGCAACCCGGAAGTCATTGCCCGTACGCTTCGTAAACTCAAAGACCAGCCAAACCTCAACGAAGCCACCATTAAAAAAGCGGTGGAGTCCCTTTCGCTGGAGCTGGTGCTGACTGCCCACCCAACCGAAATCACCCGTCGTACCCTGATCCACAAAATGGTTGAAGTGAACAACTGTCTGAAACAGTTGGATAACAAAGACATTGCCGACTACGAACGTAACCAGCTGATGCGCCGTCTGCGCCAGCTGATTGCGCAGTCCTGGCACACCGATGAAATTCGTAAGCATCGCCCAAGCCCGGTAGACGAGGCCAAATGGGGCTTTGCGGTGGTGGAAAATAGCCTGTGGGAAGGGGTTCCGAACTACCTGCGTGAGCTGAACGAACAGCTGGAAGCAAACCTGGGCTACCGCCTGCCGGTAGATTTTGTCCCGGTACGCTTTACCTCCTGGATGGGCGGTGACCGCGACGGTAACCCGAACGTGACGGCAGAAATCACCCGCCACGTGCTGCTGCTGAGCCGCTGGAAAGCCACCGATCTGTTCCTGAAAGACATTCAGGTGCTGATCTCCGAGCTGTCGATGGTGGAAGCAACGCCAGAACTGCGCGCGCTGGCCGGTGAAGAAGGTGCCAGCGAGCCGTATCGTTTCCTGATGAAAAAACTGCGTAGCCAGCTGATGGCGACCCAGGCCTGGCTGGAAGCACGCCTGAAAGGCCAGCGCCTGCCGAAGCCGGAAGGTCTGCTGAGCCAGAACGAACAGCTCTGGGAACCGCTATACGCTTGCTATAAATCGCTGCAGGCCTGCGGGATGGGCATCATCGCCAATGGCGAACTGCTCGACACCCTGCGCCGCGTGAAGTGTTTTGGCGTGCCGCTGGTGCGTATCGACGTGCGTCAGGAGAGCACCCGCCATACCGAAGCGCTGGGCGAACTGACCCGTTATCTTGGCATTGGCGACTACGAAAGCTGGTCTGAAGCCGACAAACAGGCCTTCCTGATCCGCGAGCTGAACTCCAAGCGTCCTCTGCTGCCGCGCAACTGGGAGCCAAGCAACGAAACCCGCGAAGTGCTCAACACCTGTAAAGCGATCGTGGATGCGCCAAAAGGATCGGTCGCCGCCTATGTGATCTCGATGGCGAAAACCCCGTCCGACGTGCTGGCCGTTCACCTGCTGCTGAAAGAAGCCGGTATCGACTATGCCCTGCCGGTCGCCCCGCTGTTTGAAACCCTTGACGACCTGAACAACGCCAATGATGTAATGACCCAGCTGCTGAACATCGACTGGTATCGCGGCTTTATTCAGGGCAAACAGATGGTGATGATCGGCTATTCCGACTCCGCAAAAGATGCGGGCGTGATGGCGGCATCCTGGGCGCAGTATCAGGCGCAGGACGCGCTGATCAAAACCTGCGAGAAAGCCGGTATTGAGCTGACGCTGTTCCACGGTCGCGGTGGCTCCATTGGCCGTGGCGGTGCGCCTGCGCACGCGGCGCTGCTCTCTCAGCCGCCGGGAAGCCTGAAAGGCGGGCTGCGCGTGACCGAACAGGGCGAGATGATCCGCTTCAAATACGGCCTGCCGGAAGTGACCATCAGCAGCCTGTCGCTCTATACCAGTGCGATTCTCGAAGCAAACCTGCTGCCACCGCCGGAGCCGAAAGAATCCTGGTGTCGCATTATGGATGAGCTGTCTGACATCTCGTGCGACCTGTACCGCGGCTACGTGCGTGAAAACAAAGACTTCGTACCTTACTTCCGCTCTGCTACGCCAGAGCAGGAGCTGGGCAAACTGCCACTGGGTTCACGTCCGGCTAAGCGTCGTCCGACCGGCGGCGTGGAGTCTCTGCGTGCAATCCCGTGGATCTTCGCCTGGACGCAGAACCGTCTGATGCTGCCAGCCTGGCTGGGTGCCGGTGCGGCGCTGCAGAAGGTGGTTGAAGATGGCAAACAGAACGAACTGGAAACCATGTGCCGCGACTGGCCATTCTTCTCTACCCGTCTGGGTATGCTGGAGATGGTCTTCTCGAAAGCTGACCTGTGGCTGGCGGAATACTACGATCAGCGCCTGGTGAAACCAGAGCTGTGGGCGCTGGGTAAAGAGCTGCGCGAACTGCTGGAAGGCGACATCAAAGTGGTGCTGGATATCGCCAACGACTCCCATCTGATGGCCGATCTGCCGTGGATTGCCGAGTCTATCCAGCTGCGTAACATCTATACCGACCCACTGAACGTCCTGCAGGCGGAGCTGCTGCACCGTTCGCGTCTGGCGGAAGAGGAAGGTAAAGATCCGGATCCACGCGTTGAACAAGCGCTGATGGTGACAATTGCGGGCGTTGCAGCGGGTATGCGTAACACCGGCTAATGCTCACTGCCCGGCGGCGCTTCGCTTGCCGGGCCTACGACAGGTAGGCCGGGTAAGCGTCAGCGCCACCCGGCAATACCTCGGTATTTACACCATGCAGCATGATATTACCCACATCCTGACTGACCTGATTAGCGGTACGATGCCGCTACGTCAGGTTCATTTCGCCAACCCCGCCCTCTGCGCACCCGAACTCGCCCTGCAGGTTGATTTCCCCCGTCTGGAGATCGTGCTCGAAGGCTCGGTGAAAGACCAGGCGGCTTGCGTATTACAGCAGGGTGATGTTTTATACGTCCCGGCGGGAGGCTGGAACGATCCGCAATGGCAAACGCCCGCGACAACGCTGAGCATCCTGTTTGGTAAACAGCAGCTTGGATTTAGTCTTTTACACTGGAACGGCGTGGATGCTCGTAATCTTGCAAAACAGCACGTCGCCCGTCGGGGGCCACGCATCGGATCCTTCCTGTTACAGACGCTTCATGAAATGCAGATGCAGCCGCACGAGCAGCAAACAGCGCGACTGATTGTTGCCAGCCTGCTTAGCCACTGCGTCGATTTGTTGGGTAGCCAGATCCAGACCGCCTCCCGAAGTCAGGCGCTGTTTGAAGCTATTCGCGTTTATATCGATGAACATTATGCGACCCCGCTTACCCGGGAATCCGTAGCGCAGGCGTTTTACATCTCTCCGAACTATTTATCGCATCTTTTTCAGAAAACCGGCGCGGTAGGTTTTAATGAGTACCTGACCCACACGCGGCTGGAGCACGCGCGTCAGTTGCTGAAAGGGTATGACTTAAAGGTAAAAGAAGTGGCGCATGCCTGCGGTTTTGTCGACAGTAACTATTTCTGCCGTTTATTCCGTAAAAACACGGAGCGCTCGCCGTCGGAATACCGTCGTCAGTATCACAGCCAGCTAATCGGAAAAGCGGCTAGTCCAGAATGACCTGCGTATGCTGCGGTGCGGATACCATTTTTCGTACCGCTGCCATGATCTTTTGCGGGTCCCGCAGGAAAGCATTAATGCCGCATTTCACATAGCGGGCGGATTCGAAGCGTTCGTTGCCCGCCAGCTCAATATCCGTGATAAGTAATACGACATCGGCGCGGCGGATATCATCCTCCGTCAGCTCACTTTCAATGCCTAACGCCCCCTGCGTCTCAATGCGCACTGACCATTTCTCCTGCTGGCAAATCCGCTCCAGCCGTTCTGCGGCCATGTACGTATGCGCCACGCCGCTCACGCACGCGGTTACCGCCACCAGATGACGCCCTGCTATTACTGTCATTTTTAACCTCCAATGGTGACATTAAACCCTTTATCTTCGGCCATACGGTGCATTGCCGCGACCTCGTCAGCTGTCGGAGGACTCACCTCCCGCATCGACCATTGTTGCCCAAGCAGACGGTATTTTGGTTCACCATAAGAGTGAAACGGTAATAAATGCAGCTGCCGTATCCCTGAAGGTAATAAAAATGCCAGCACGCTCGCCATGTTTGCGTCAGTTAGCGTATAGCCCGGAATAAGCGGCACACGGGGGATGACGTTTATGCCTTCGGCCACCAGCTGCGTTAGGTTTTCCAGCACTCTGGGAAGATTTACTGCCGTCACCGAACGTGCCTGCTCAGGATCCATAATCTTCAGGTCAAACAGTACTTCATCACACTGGCGTGCCAGCGGCAGCAATCGGGACAGGGGCGCATCTCCCGCCGTCTCAATAGCGGTATGAATACCGTAGCGGCGCAAACACTTAAGCAGTTGCGTCGCAAAGGGAGCCTGCATTAATACTTCCCCGCCTGACAGCGTCACCCCGCCCCCCGATGAGCGAAAGAAGACATCATCCTTCATCACTTCGCGTTCCAGCTCGTCCAGTGTCACGTCGCGTCCAATGCGTTCAAACGCGCCGGACGGGCACTCGTCCGCATCACGCAGGCAGGGAGCGCAGTGCAAACATTTGCTCTCCCGGCGAACCGTCTCTATTTTCGGCGAGATCGACTCAGGATTGGCGCACCACGGGCAACGGTGAGGACAGCCTTTGAAAAAGACTACCGTGCGAATACCTGCTCCGTCGTTCAACGAATAACGCTGAATATTGAAAATACGCGCTACGTCGGCGCGTGCTTCAACGACGTCACAGCTGATGCGCGGTCCGACGGATAATGTCATCCTGGATCTCCTTCGACAGCTCAACAAAGAAGGCGCTGTAGCCGGCAACGCGTACCACCAGCCCGGCAAAATCCTGAGGACGCCGTTGCGCCTCACGCAGGGTTTCCGCGTTGACCACGTTGAACTGGATATGCTGTAACTTAAGCTGCGTAAACGCACGGAGGAAGTCCGCCAGCTTCTGCAACCCGGCATCGCCTTCCAGCGTGGCGGGGGTGAATTTAACGTTTAGCAGTGTACCGTTAGATAACAGATAGTTATCCAGCTTACTTACCGACTTCAGCACAGCTGTCGGCCCCTGCATATCCTGGCCGAGCATCGGAGAAAGCCCTCCATCCGCCAACTGTTCGCCCGCCAGGCGACCATCCGGCGTCGCCCCCACGACCGCGCCAAGCGGCACATGGGCAGAGACGGTATACGAGCCAGGCGTGAAGATTCCACCACGCGGGTTGCGGTATTTTTCGACCTCTTTACAGTAATGGCGCAGCAGTTCCGCACTGATATTATCGACATCGTCGATATCATTACCGTATTTCTCAAAGCGATTGATCAGCCGCGCGCGTACCTTTTCGCCCTCCGGGGTGGCAAAATTCGCTTTTAACACCGCCAGCAGCTCGTCAAAACTTAAGCGCTGCTGTTCAAACACCAGCCCTTTCAGGGCGTGAAGCGAGTCGCTCAAATTAGCAATACCAATCCCCTGCACGCCGGAGAAGTTATAGCGCGCGCCACCGTCAGTAATGTCTTTCCCCGTTTCCAGGCAATCGCTGATAAAGGAGGAGAGCAACGGCACGGGTGCCCAGTCGCGATGGCCGATATCGCAAATGTTGCTTCCTTCCACCATCAGTGCAATGTAGTGATTAATCCTGGCGCGTATATGTTCAATTAACCCCTCGTACGTCAGCCCGCTATTACCTTCGTTCTCCTGCATGGCGATTTCCATTACCTTCAGCAGGTTAAACATGGCGATATCATGCAGGCCGTAAGTTTTCCCTGGAATCGACAGTTCAACGCAGCCGACAACCGCATAGTCACGCGCATCTTCCAGCGACACGCCGCGATTCAAAAAGGCAGGTACTATCACTTCATCGTTAAAAATCTGTGGAATGCCGGTGCCCAGCCGAATAGTCTCCGCTGTTTTCAGCAGGAAAGGCCGGTCGATCAGTTCGTTTACCCGTACGCCGAGGTTAGGCTGGGGAAGCTGAACGCTCTGGTAGGCATCCAGACACAGGAACGAAAGCACGTTCACCGCGCTACGCCCGTTTTCCGTCAGGCCACCCAGCAGCGCGGTATACCCGGTCGGGAACCCTGCAAAATAACGGGCGCTGCTGGTCGAGCGCAAGAGCACCACATCGTTACACTTCACCCATAGCGACTCCAGCAACTCTTTCAGAAACGCTGGATCGTCTCCCTGCGTTAACGAGGCCTGATAAAACGGCAGCATATACTGGTCAAAACGCCCGATGGAGAGCGAACTGGCGTTAGATTCGTACTGCAAAATGACGTTCATGTACCAGAACAGCTGACACGCCTGCCAGAAGGTTTGCGGCTTATGCTGTGCGTTGTGTCGCGAGATGTCGGCCATTGCCAGCAATTCTTCGCGGCGAGTAGCATCGCTGCTCTGAGCCAGTTCTTCAGCGAGCGCCGCATAACGCAGAATATGGCGCTGGGACGCTTCGAGCAGAATGAGCGCCGCTGCATAGAACGTGTTTTGCGTATCACGAGCGCAGCGTTCACGCATTTCCGCCACCAGCGCGCCCAGCCCGTTATTAAGCAGGCGAGGATAATCAATAATGATATGCCCCTGCCCTTTATCCGTTTGGTTGACGCTAAAAATCTGCGTCCCTACGGCGGCCTTCACCTCCTCCGTCATCTGGCTGTTGATGAAATCCTTCATCGACCGGTTTTCCCAATAGGGATACAGCACCTCACGGTAGGTCTGCTTATCCTCATCGCTGATTTCAAAGCGATCCTGCGGACGGATGGCGAACTGGTCCAGCTCCTTAAGCAACCAGTAGGGATCCATCTCCGGAGACATAATGCCTGCACGCGGCTTAACGGTGCGGTTTCCGGCAATCAGTTCTTCATCACGAATCGCGATTTCCACATGGTCGAGAATGTGCGCCGTTGCTTTCGCGCGACGGAGAATAACCGGTTCGCCTTCCGTCTGTTGATGGCTGGCTGTATAGAGCAGCGCACGTTCAAGCGAGATCTCGCGAGGGTTGGCAAAGAGCGCATTTTTCAAACGCGGTATACGATTCGTCATGAGGGAACTCCTGTAACGGAAAAAACCAGCCCGCCCCGAAGGGCGGGAGAGCATCAGGCGGTTTGCGCCAGGTGGGCATCGATTTTGTTCATGATGGCGTCGGCACGTTTTACCGCGTCGCTGATATTGACGCGCACGATGGTTTTCCCGGCAAAACGCTCTTCGAATTTAATGCCGATATCTTTAGTCAGGATCACCATATCTGCCGCGGCGATATCCTCTGCCGTCAGTTCGTTCTCAAGACCAATCGACCCCTGCGTTTCTACCTTCACTTCCCAGCCTTTCGCTTTTGCGGAGCTTTCCAGCGCTTCGGCAGCCATATAGGTATGGGCAACGCCAGACGGACATGCGGTTACTGCGATAATTCGGGCCATGTTCTCTTCCTCACTCAGTTAATTTCGAAATCCAGATCCAGGTCATCCTCTTTTTCCTCGACCTGCTTTATGTTCTTTCGGGCAATACGCTTTAGCACGTTGACGCTGACCGCCGTCACCACTGCCCCCACGGCAACCGCCGCGATATAGCCGAGCTTGCCGTCCACCACGGGAAGCACAATTAACCCGCCCCATCCGGCATAGCATTGCGCGCCCATAACCGCAGCCGTGACCGCGCCGCAGGCGGAGCCCAACATAATGGAAGGAATCACGCGTAGCGGGTCCGCTGCGGCAAACGGAATCGCTCCCTCGGTGACACCCACGCAGCCCATCACCAGCGCCGCTTTACCTGCTTCACGTTCTTCACCGGTAAAATTCTTACGGCCGATAAGCGTTGCCAGGCCTAACCCCAGCGGCGGTATGCAAATAGCCACGGCGGCAATTGCAACGACGGTATAGACGCCTTGCGCAACGCAAATCAGCATGAAGGCATAAGCCACTTTGTTGACCGGGCCGCCCATGTCGAACGCCAGCATGAGACCGATAATAATGGCGAGTACCACAATGCTGCCCTGCTGCATGCCTTGCAGCCACTGGGTGAGACCGGTAGTAAGCTCGCCTACAGGCTCGCCCAGTCCCCACATCATGATGCCTGCGGTAATAAACGTGCCGATAATCGGGATGATGAAGATAGGCATAACGGAACGCAGCACTTTCGGCACGGGCAGCTTTTTCAGATACCAGACGACAATGCCACCGAAAATCCCGGCGATAATTGCGCCAAAGAACCCTGCACCGAAGCTGTTGCCCACCCAGGCGGCAATAGCACAGGGAGCAAGCGCGGCGCGTTCTGCAATGGAATAACCAATATAGGCGGCGAGGAATGGCACCATCAGTGTTAAACCCGCCACACCGATGTCAAAGAGCTTTTTCAGATTGGGATCGGTTGCGGCATCGGGCACCGCACCTTTGCCGTATAGCATGACCGAAACCGCCAGCAGAATGCCGCCCGAGACCACAAACGGGATCATGTGCGACACCCCTGTCATCAGATGCTGTCGCGTGTTCTTGAGAATATGCACCAACGCTTTCATATGCCGCTCCAGGCCTTTATCCACAAAGATGTTGTGGCAAACAATAGGCAATCAGGAAGACGGCGGACAGGAGACAAAAAGGCCATTTACTGGATTTTTGTAATATCGGAATGAAAATGCGATCCGCCTCGACATTTCTCATCGACTTCGCATTACGCAAACGGTCACAACTTGTGAGTGAAATCTCAATTTTAAGGTGACATTACATTTGTCCAGTTTTTGGCAGTTTTGTCACATGGCGCGCCTCATCATCACGCTCGTATGCTGTTCCGCATAATTGACGATTAGTTTCAGGAGTGTGTATGGCTCTGGTAGTGGAATTTACCTGTGAATTGCCCAACGGCGTTCACGCGCGTCCTGCAAGTCATGTAGAAACGCTGTGCAACACGTTTATCTCGCAAATTGAGTGGCATAACCTGCGTACGGATCGTAAAGGCGACGCCAAAAGCGCGCTGGCGCTGATTGGTACCGATACGCTGGCAGGCGATGCCTGCCGCCTGGTGATAAACGGTGAAGACGAGCAGCATGCCCGGCAGCGGCTGGAGCTGTGGCTCAGAGAGGAGTTTCCGCATTGCGACGCGCCGCTTGAAGGGGTAATCAGCACGGAGCTGGATCCCTTGCCTGAATCCCTGACACGCCTGAACCCGACGCTGTTTCGCGCTACTCCGGTATGCAGCGGGAGTGCACATGGCGTCCTGACGTTATTGTCCTCGCTCGATCTCAACGCCCTGACCGATTTGCCCGACGCGCAAAGCGTGGAAACTGAGCAGTCGGCGCTGGATAACGGCCTGACGCAGCTGATCAAACACATTGAGCTGCGCGCCCTGGACAGCGACAGCACTGCCAGTGCTATTCTTGAAGCCCACCGCTCGCTGGCTACAGATACCTCGCTGCGTCAGCACCTCCTGTCAGGGGTCAGCCAGGGTCTAAGCTGCGCCCAGGCCATCATCGCCACGGCGAACCATTTCTGCGACACGTTCTCCCGTTCCAGCAGCACCTATTTGCAGGAGCGGGTGCTCGACGTGCGCGACATCTGCTACCAGCTTTTACAACATATCTATGGTGAAGCGCGTTTCCCGGCTCACGGCCAGCTGACGCAGCCGAGCATCTGCCTTGCTGACGATCTGACTCCCGGTCAGTTTCTTGAACTCGATAAAACGCAGCTTAAAGGACTGCTGCTGAAAAGTGGCGGCACCACCTCGCATACCGTGATCCTCGCGCGTTCGTTCAATATTCCGACGCTGGTTGGCGTCAACAGTGAAAGCCTGCTGCAATGGCGCAATCAGCCTGTATTTGTGGACGGCAATGCCGGTGCGGTGGTCGTTAATGGCAGCGACGCCGTAGCGCGTTACTATCAGCAGGAAGCGCGCGTCCAGCAGGCGATACGCGAGCAACAGCGCGTCTGGCTTGACCGTGAAGCCAGAACCGCCGACGGCCTGCGGGTAGAAATTGCCGCCAATATTGCCCACGCGGTGGAGGCCCAGGCAGCATTTGGAAATGGTGCCGAAGGCGTGGGCCTGTTCCGCACCGAAATGCTCTATATGGATCGTGCCAGCGCACCCGGCGAAAACGAGTTATACAACATTTTCTGTCAGGCACTGGAAAGTGCAAATAGCCGTAGCATTATTGTGCGCACTATGGATATCGGCGGCGACAAGCCGGTGGAGTACCTGAATATTCCAGCTGAGAACAATCCCTTCCTCGGCTACCGTGCCGTACGCATATATGAAGAGTATTCTTCGCTGTTCACGACCCAGCTTCGGGCGATCCTTCGCGCCTCTGCCCACGGAAACCTTAAGATCATGATCCCGATGATCTCCTCTATGGAGGAGATCATGTGGGTAAAAGAGAAGCTCGCCGACGCGAAGCAACAGCTCCGGGCTGAACATATTCCGTTTGATGAGAAAATCCCACTCGGCATTATGCTGGAAGTCCCCTCGGTGATGTTCATCATCGATCAGTGCTGCGAAGAGATTGATTTCTTTAGCATCGGCAGCAATGACCTGACACAGTATCTGCTTGCCGTCGACCGCGACAACGCCAAAGTCACACGCCATTACAACAGCCTGAACCCCGCCTTTCTGCGGGCGCTGGACTACGCGGTGCAGGCCGTTCACCGTCAGGGTAAGTGGATTGGCCTCTGCGGTGAGTTAGGCGCGAAAGGATCGGTACTGCCGCTGCTGGTGGGCCTGGGGCTGGACGAACTGAGCATGGGCTCCCCTGCCATTCCTGCCACCAAAGCACGCCTGGCGCAGCTTGATAGCCGCGCCTGTCGCCAGCTGTTGAACCAGGCCATGGCGTGTCGCACCTCGCTTGAAGTAGAACATCTGCTCGCCCAGTTCCGTATGAATCAGCAGGATACGCCACTGGTGACGCCACGCTGTATTTCTCTGGATAACGACTGGAACAGTAAAGAAGAGGTCATGAAAGGCATGACCGATAACCTTTTGCTCGCCGGGCGATGCCGCTATCCACGCAAGCTGGAAGCCGATTTATGGGCACGCGAAGCCGTATTTTCCACCGGGTTGGGTTTTGGATTCGCCATTCCACACAGCAAATCAGAACACATTGAGCAATCCACTATCAGCGTCGCACGCCTGAAAGCGCCCGTTATGTGGGGTGACGAGGAGGCGCAATTTATCATCATGCTGACGCTGAATAAACACGCTGCTGGCGACCAGCATATGCGTATTTTCTCCCGCCTGGCCCGTCGCATCATGCATAACGATTTTCGCAGTGCTCTGGTTAATGCCAGTTCCCAGGAGGCTATCGCTTCCCTGCTGCAACACGAATTAGAACTCTAAAACGAGGAAAAATAATGGAACTGTATCTCGATACCGCCAACGTAGCAGAAGTAGAACGCCTTGCGCGCGTTTTCCCCCTTGCAGGCGTCACCACCAATCCGAGCATCATTGCCGCCAGCCGTGAGTCAATCTGGGAGGTGCTGCCGCGCCTGCAAAGCGCCATTGGTCCGAAAGGCAGGCTGTTCGCCCAGACAATGAGCCGCGACGCAGAAGGCATGGTGGCCGAAGCCAAACGCCTGAGCAATGCTATCCCGGATATCGTGGTGAAAATCCCGGTCACCGCCCAGGGGCTTATCGCCATTAAGGCGCTAAAAACAGCGGGCATTACTACGCTGGGTACCGCCGTGTACAGCGCCGCGCAAGGCCTGCTGGCCGCGCTGGCCGGGGCAAAATATGTCGCGCCATACGTAAACCGCGTGGATGCCCAGGGCGGGGACGGCATTCGCATGGTTCAGGAGCTGCAATCCCTGCTGGAACAGCATGCACCGGAGAGCAAGGTGCTGGCAGCCAGCTTCAAAACGCCACGCCAGGCGCTGGACTGCCTGCTCGCCGGATGTGAAGCAATCACGCTTCCCTTAGATGTAGCGCAACAAATGCTCGGCACGCCGGCGGTAGAGTCAGCAATAGAGAAGTTCGAGCAGGACTGGAAAAACGCGTTTGGTAACCTCAACCTCTAAGGGAGATATGTTATGGACCGTATCATTCAATCGCCGGGAAAATATATCCAGGGCGCTGATGTTCTCACCCGTCTCGGCGACTATCTGAAACCTCTGGCTACACGCTGGCTGGTTGTTGGCGATAAATTTGTGCTGGGTTTTGCCGAAGAGACCCTGCGCCAGAGTTTTAAAAATGCAGAGCTACATGCCGAAATCGCGCCGTTTGGCGGCGAATGTTCGCAGAACGAGATCGATCGTCTGAAAAAACTGGCCGACAGTGCGGACTGCATGGCGGTGCTGGGTATTGGCGGCGGTAAAACGCTGGATACCGCCAAAGCACTGGCACATTTTATGGACGTGCCGGTCGCTATCGCCCCGACTATCGCCTCCACCGATGCCCCGTGCAGCGCCCTTTCTGTGATTTATACCGACAGCGGCGAATTCGAACGCTATCTGATGCTACCGCATAACCCCAATATGGTGATTGTCGACACCAAAGTGGTGGCTGGAGCGCCGCCGCGTCTGCTGGCCGCCGGAATTGGCGATGCCCTTGCCACCTGGTTTGAAGCACGCGCCTGCTCGCGCAGCGGCGCCACGACCATGGCGGGCGGCAAGTGCACGCAGGCCGCGTTAGCGCTGGCCGAGCTGTGCTACAACACGCTGATTGAAGAGGGCGAGAAAGCGATGCTGGCCGCCGAGCAGCACGTAGTAACCCCGGCGCTGGAACGCATTATCGAAGCCAATACCTATCTGAGCGGCGTAGGGTTTGAAAGCGGCGGGCTGGCGGCAGCGCATGCCATTCACAACGGGATGACGGCAGTGCCGGATGCGCATCACTTCTATCACGGTGAAAAAGTGGCGTTTGGTACGCTGACGCAACTGGTGCTGGAAAACGCGCCGGTTGGGGAGATCGAAACCGTCGCGGCGCTTTGCCACGGCGTTGGATTGCCGATCACGCTGGCGCAGCTGAATATCAAAGAAGACATTCCGGCCAAAATGCGCCTGATTGCCGAAGAGTCTTGCGCTGAGGGAGAGACCATTCACAACATGCCGGGTGGCGTGTCGCCGGATCAGGTTTACGCGGCACTACTGGTTGCCGACCAGTATGGACAGCGTTTCCTGCAGGAGTGGGAGTAATAAAAAAGCCGGGTGCGCTACGCGTACCCGGCTCAATGTTTATTTCACGTCAAAACGGTCCAGATCCATCACCTTCGCCCACGCCGCAACGAAGTCGCGAACGAACTTCTCGTGAGCATCACTGCTGGCGTACACCTCTGCCAGCGCGCGAAGGACAGCGTTAGAGCCGAAGACCAGGTCAGCGCGAGTGGCAGTGTATTTCACTTCACCGCTGGTGCGATCGCTTCCGGCAAACAGCTCGTTCGATTCATCGGTCGCCTTCCACTGGGTGTTCATATCCAGCAGGTTCACGAAGAAGTCATTGCTCAGCACACCTTCGCGGTTGGTGAACACACCATTTTTACTGCCGTCAAAGTTTGCACCCAGTACGCGCAGGCCGCCGATCAGCACCGTCATTTCTGGTGCGGTTAACGTCAACTGCTGGGCTTTATCAATCAGCAGCGATTCGGTGGTGGAGACATCAACCTGCGCACGATAGTTACGGAAACCGTCAGCAATCGGTTCAAGCAGGTTAAACATATCGATATCCGTCTGATCCTGACGTGCATCCACACGGCCCGGCGTGAACGGTACGGTGACGTAAACGCCAGCCGCTTTCGCCGCCTGCTCAACGCCTACCACACCCGCGAGCACGATGATATCGGCCAGTGAGGCTTTATTGGTGGTGCGCTGAATAGCTTCCAGAGCAGGCAATGCACGTATGGCTGCGGCGTTAACATCCCAGTTGCGCTGAGGCGCAAGCGCCAGACGCGCACCGTTGGCACCGCCACGCTTGTCGCCGCCGCGGAAGGTTGAGGCTGACGCCCATGCCACGGAAATCAGTTCGCTCACGGAGAGCCCGGATGCTGCAATTTCCGCCTTCAGGCTCTCAATGTCCTCTTTGGTCGGATTGAATACTGCCTCCGGCAGCGGATCCTGCCAGATCAGATCTTCTTTCGGCACTTCCGGGCCAAGATAACGCGATTTTGGCCCCATATCGCGGTGGGTCAGTTTGAACCACGCGCGGGCGAAGGCTTCGTTGAAAGCCTGCGGATCGTTCAGGAAGCGACGGGAAATTTTTTCGAATTCCGGGTCAAAACGCAGCGTCAGGTCGGTAACCAGCATAGTGGGTTTGCGTTTTTTCGACGGGTCGAACGGGTCTGGCATGATCTCAGGCGCGTCCACGGCTTCAAACTGAATCGCACCGGCCGGGCTGCGGGTTTGTACCCATTCGTATTTGAACAGGTTCTCGAAGAAGTAGTTGCTCCACTGGGTCGGGGTTTGTGACCAGATGACTTCCAGACCGGAAGTAATGGCGTCAGCGCCAATACCGGTACCGTGCGTGCTGGCCCAGCCCAGGCCCTGCGCTTCAATCGGTGACGCTTCCGGGTCTGTGCCAACGTGCGTTGCTTCACCCGCACCATGAGTTTTACCGAGCGTATGCCCCCCGGCAATCAGCGCCACGGTCTCTTCGTCGTTCATTCCCATGTTACCGAAGGTGGCGCGAATGGCTGCCGCCGCGGACAGCGGTTCACCGCTGGCGTTTGGTCCTTCCGGGTTAACGTAGATCAGCCCCATTTCAGTGGCCGCCAGCGGACGTTTCGCCAGCGCTTCCGGGTCACGATGGGTCAGCCAGGCTTTTTCATCCCCCCAGTTAACGTCAAGATCCGGTTCCCAGACATCTTCACGCCCGGCACCAAAACCAAAGGTGCGGAAGCCGGAGTTTTCCAGCGCCACGTTACCCGCAAGAATAAACAGGTCAGCCCAGGAGATTTTTTGACCATATTTTTGCTTGATCGGCCACAGCAGACGGCGAGCTTTATCCAGACTGACGTTATCTGGCCAGGAGTTCAGCGGCGCAAAGCGCTGTTGACCGCGTCCGGCACCGCCGCGTCCGTCAACGGAGCGATAGGTTCCCGCACCGTGCCAGGCCATGCGAATAAACAGGCCCGCATAGCTGCCCCAGTCGGCAGGCCACCACGGTTGAGAGTCGGTTAAGAGTGCTTTGAGATCGCCCTTGAGGGCGGAGTAATCCAGCTTGCTAAATTCTTTGCGGTAGTCGAAGTCTTCACCCAGAGGGTTCGAACGATTGGAATGTTGGTTAAGAAGATCGATGCGGAGTTGTTTTGGCCACCAGTCGCGGCTGCCTGTACCTGCCCCCGCGCTGTGATCGACGCCGCCCAGGTGGAACGGGCATTTGCCGACTGATGCCGCTTTATTGCTCTCGTCTGACGTGCTCATCGCTATGCTCCCTTTTACAGTGTTACCGTTACGATATACACCACTAGCAATAAGATATAGTTGAATTAATCCACAGATTCGATAGCTAATACCTTTTAACTTTTAGCCAGACTAAAAAGCCCTCCATTCAGGAGGGCTTGATGTTTATTACGCCGGGCGAACACCGAGCGTATGACAAATGGCGTAGCTCATTTCCGCGCGGTTCAGCGTGTAGAAGTGGAAATCTTTTACCCCTTCCCGACTTAAAATTTTCACCATGTCCATTGCGATATTGGCACCCACCAGCTTGCGCGTTTCCGGATCATCGTCCAGCCCTTCGTACATTTTGGACATCCACAGCGGAATGCGTACGTTGGTCATATCGGCAAATTTCTTCGCCTGTTTGAAGTTAGAGACCGGCAGAATACCCGGGATGATTTCCACGTCGATACCCGCAGAAACGCAGCGGTCGCGGAAGCGCAGGTAGCTTTCCACATCAAAGAAGAACTGAGTAATGGCCCGGTTCGCACCGGCATCCACTTTACGCTTCAGGTTAAGGAGGTCAGCCTGAGCGCTTTTCGCTTCCGGATGCACTTCCGGGTACGCCGCCACGGAGATATCAAAATCGGCAACGTCTTTCAGCAGCGCGACCAGATCCGCCGCATACATTTCGGGCTTACCGCTACCCGGCGGCAGGTCGCCGCGCAGGGCGACGATATGACGAATCCCGTTATTCCAGTAATCCTGGGCGATAGCACGCAGCTCGTCACCGGTGGCGTCGATACAGGTCAGATGCGGCGCCGCTTCCAGACCGGTTCTGTCTTTAATGCCTTTAATAATGCTGTGCGTACGGTCACGCTCGCCGGAGTTCGCGCCGTAGGTCACGGAGACAAATTTCGGTTTCAGGCTGCTCAGGCGATCGATAGAGCTCCAGAGGGTTTGCTCCATTTCACTGGTGCGCGGCGGGAAAAATTCAAAAGAGACGTTAATCTGGCCGTTTACTTCGGCCAGGCTCTGATTCAGGGCTTCCCGCTGGTTGGCGTGAAAAAAGCTCATACCTTACCTCTATCTTTCGCGTGTCGTTGTTTGTTGTGTCGTGAACTTCTATACGTTTAGACGTCCAGATGTAAAAATGACGGAAAAGCGGAGTGACGTCAACAGAAATAATCAACAATAACGGTGAGGAATGCTCAGGGAAGATGAAGGAAATTCAAGATGGGGTGAGTGCGGTTGGTTGCCCTCACCCTGGCCCTCTCCCACCGGGAGAGGGAAATACAGGGGTTACAGCAACTTAGCGAGACGATTGATGTCCGACTGGATCGCCCCGGCGGTGACATCGCGCCCTGCACCCGGGCCACGGATCACCAGTGGGTTATCGCGGTACCAGCGGCTTTCGATTGCAAAGACGTTATCGCAAGGCAGCAGCGCCGCCAGCGGATGTTCAGGACGCACCGCCTCAACCCCCACACGCGCTTTACCGTTGGCCTCGAAACGCGCCACATAGCGCAGCACCAGCCCCATCTCGTTTGCGGCTTCCAGACGTTGCAGCATCTGCTCGTTCAGTTCATCACCGTTTTCAAAGAAGTGATCAATGGATCCTTCCTCGCAGCCTGCCGGCACCAGCGACTCGACGCGAACTGCGCCGGGTTCAATGTCATAACCGGCTTCACGCGCCAGGATCACCAGCTTACGCATCACATCTTTACCGGAAAGATCGACGCGGGGATCGGGTTCGGTTAGCCCCTGCTGCCACGCCTGATCCACCAGGTCAGTGAACGGTACGGTGCCATCAAACTGCAGGAACAGCCAGGAGAGCGTACCGGAGAAAATACCGCTCAGCGCCAGAATGCTGTCGCCGCTTTCAATCAGATCGCGCACGGTATGGTTAACCGGCAGACCCGCGCCTACGGTGGCGTTATAGAGCCAGTGACGACCGGTTTTTTCGAACGCGTCGTGGATCTGACGGTACTTATCGGTGCTGCTTGCCCCCGCCAGTTTGTTCGCACTGATGACGTGGAAACCGTGGCTGGCGAAATCAAGATACTGATCGGCAAGCTGTTCGCTGGCAGTAACGTCCAGCACCACCAGATCGTCATACGGGTGCGCGCGCATCCACAGGAACAGCGACTCTTCGTCTTGTTCAACCGCTTCATCATTAAAGAAGGCAAGCGCGCGGCTGGCATCCAGCCCCTCGTAGTTCAACAGACTGCGGCGGCTGTCCACCACTCCGGCGAGGATAAATTCAAAGCCGGTACGTGCTGAGAGCGTGACCTGCTCGCGCGCGAACAGCTCCAGCCAGCGAGAACCGATGTTGCCTTTACCGAACAACACCAGGCCGATGCGTTTTTCCGCACGGAACAGAGAGGTATGCAGACCCTGAATCAGGCTCTCAGTTGGCCCTTTACGCAGGACGGCAACGAGGCTGATGCCCTCTTCCGACTGCCAGGTAAATTCAACCGGTTGCCCTTTCAGCTGTTGCCAGAAGCGGTGGCAGTGCAGCGGGTTACGGGTGACGCCCGCACCTACCATCGCCACCAGCGCCAGCCCCTGACGCAGACGAAGCTCGCCCGGCAGGCCCGCTTCATCCAGAATTTTTAGTGCGCTGTCTGCCACTTCGGCGGTGTAGCAGAACTGCAGCAGTTGACGGTCGTTATGTACGCCAACCGCCAGCGGACGCACCTGAGCACGTTTGAGGATCGTGTCGATATCTTTATGCGCCAGTTTGAAGTCCTGGCCCGCCGGGACCTGGAACTCAATCAGGCAGATGTCGTCGTGGCTGGTGACAATACGCGCCCCCGTACCGGATGCCAGCACGCGTTCGATGCGCGTGGAGCCCTGATCCGGGGTGTAACTGCAGCGCAACTGCAGATCGATATCGCTACCGGAAACCGGCTGCAGCGTACGCGCATGCAGAACCGGCGCGGCCAGACGTGCCAGCTCGCTGGCTTCATCCAGGCGCAGCAGCGGCAGCAGGCAGGCGTCTTTCACCTTGCGTGGATCAGCGCTGTAAACACCGGCGACGTCACTCCAGATGGTGACGCGGGACACGCCCGCCAGGGCACCGATCTGCGTCGCCGAGTAGTCAGAGCCGTTACGCCCCAACAGCACGGTTTCCCCGGCATTGCTGCGGCTGATAAAGCCGGTCACCACAATGCGTTTACCCGGATGCTGTACCAGCAACTGTTGCAGCAGCGGGTAGGATAGACCTTCGTCCACCTGTGGCTGTGCGGCGCGTTCGGCACGCAGGAAATCACGCGCGTCGAGCCAGGCAGCCTCAACGCCCAGATGTTGCAGCACGGCGGCCATCAGGCGCGCAGACCACACTTCACCGTGACCCACCACTTCGGCGTACACCGCATCGGTAATACCGCTGTCCAGCAGGGCGGCCAGACGCTCAAGGTCATGCGTAAAAGCGCTAATCAGCCCATCCGCCACGTCTGCAGGCAGCAAACCGGCAATCAGCTCGCTCTGGTAACGGCGTAAGGACTGTTGCACCTGATGCGCAGAGAGGCGATCGGTCTGGCTCAATTTCAGCCAGCTAATCAGCTGGTTGGTGGTGCTGCCCGCCGCGGAGACAACCATCATGTCACCCGGCTGTGAATACTCTGTCATGATCCCTGCAACGCGCAGGTAACACTTCACATCAGCAAGACTACTACCACCAAACTTGTGCAGTTGACGACCCTTCGCCCCTGCCTGCGCTATCACACTCATGATTACCCCTTGGCTGCGACCCGGAAGCCATTTTCCAGATCGGCAATTAAATCTTCAGAATCTTCAATACCGGTTGAGATCCGCAGCAGCGTCTCAGAAATCCCGGCGGCGGCACGTGCCTCTGGTGCCATACCTGCGTGCGTCATGGTTGCGGCGTGGGAGATCAAACTTTCAACCCCACCTAACGATTCCGCCAGCGTAAACAATGACAGCCCGCTCAGGAAGCGACGCAGCGTTTGCTCGTCACCGTCCAGTTCAAAACTTAACATCGCGCCAAACCCTTTCTGCTGACGCGCGGCAATCTCGTGCCCCTGGTTTTCAGGCAGCGACGGGTGATAAAGCTTCTTCACCAGCGGCTGCGTTTTCAGGAAATCGACAATCGCCTGGGCATTGCGCTGTGCCACCTCCATACGCGGCGACAGCGTACGAATCCCGCGTAACAACAGATAACTGTCGAAGGCCCCGGCGGTGACGCCAATGTTATTGGCCCACCATGCCAGTTCGGTGACAACGTCGGGATCTTTTGCAATCACCACGCCTGCGACGACATCAGAATGACCGTTCAGATATTTAGTGCATGAATGCAATACCAGATCTGCACCCAGCGCCAGTGGGTTCTGAAGGGCCGGACTAAGGAACGTATTATCCACTACACTTATCGCTCCCGCATCCCTTGTGAGCTGACAAATTTTCGCAATATCGACAACGCGCAACAATGGATTACTTGGACTTTCCACCAGCACCAGCTTCGGTTTCTCTGCCAGCGCCTGTTTCAGCGCCTGTTCGTCATTTTGATCGACAAACAGTACCCGGTAACAGCCGCGTTTTGCCAGGCTATCAAACAGACGATAGCTGCCGCCGTAACAGTCGTGCGGCGCAACCAGCAGATCGCCCGGCTTCAGGAACACGGTAGTCACCAGATGAATGGCAGACATGCCGGTATTGGTTAATACTGCCCCTGCGCCACCTTCCAGTTCCGCCAGCGCGCGCTGGGTAACATCACGCGTAGGGTTGCCACGACGCGAGTAGTCATGCGCACGGGGTTCATTAAATCCGGTGAAATTATAGGTACTGGAAAGATGAATCGGCGGGACAACACAGCCGTACTGCTCGTCATCATTCAATCCGCTACGCACTGCGATGGTGGCCTGTTTACGCGTCATGGTGAAGGCTTCCTGGCTAATTAGGTGAAAAGTCAGGCACCAGAGTAAACATTGAAAGTATGGACGTCAATACATCTGGACATCTAAACTTCTTTGCGTATAGATTGAGCAATGCGCAAATAGCCGTTAAAATTATATGCTTTAGTGCACGCTGCAGCGGCAATATCCGTGCCACGGTATCGTCTCTACGGTAAACTACGCAGGTTTACGGTTCAAAACCGACGGTTACAGGTTTTGCACCTTTAGATTAATGACTGAGAGGATTAAAGGTATCTCATGGCTGAATGGAGCGGCGAATATATCAGCCCATACGCTGAGCACGGTAAGAAGAGTGAGCAAGTAAAGAAAATTACGGTTTCCATTCCTCTGAAGGTGTTGAAGATCCTCACCGATGAACGTACGCGTCGTCAGGTGAACAACCTGCGCCACGCAACCAACAGCGAACTGCTGTGCGAAGCGTTTCTGCATGCGTTTACCGGCCAACCGTTGCCGAACGATGACGACCTGCGCAAAGAGCGTAGCGACGAAATCCCGGAAGAGGCGAAGGTGATCATGCGTGAACTGGGTATCGACCCGGAGACGTGGGAATACTGATAAGCGGATACAAAAAAGGCACCTTGCGGTGCCTTTTTTTCGGGAAACTTATTTAGCGCCCGGGATGCTGAAACGCTTGTTGAAGCGGTCAACACGGCCACCGGTTGCAACGTCACGCTGCTTACCAGTGTAGAACGGGTGGCATTTGCCGCACACGTCCAGGTTCAGATCGTGACCCACGGTAGAGCGGATCTGGATAGAGTTACCGCAAGAGCAGTTTGCAGTAATCATTTCGTATTTCGGGTGAATATCTTTTTTCATGGGAGAACCTCAGTTAAGGCCGCGTCGCTCTTCCAGCCCTAACGCCAGACACCACGCGATGTTGAATGTAAGTTCTTTGGCGTAAAGTACACCAAAGGCGGCGAATCATACAGAATTTGACCAACGTATGCAAACTGATCCGCACGCCGCTTTCACTAATGTGTATACTAACGCGCCACTTTTCAAGTCAGGAAGATTCGATGCCCGTCGCTCACGTTGCCCTGCCCGTTCCGCTTCCCCGCACGTTTGACTATCTGCTGCCCGACAGCATGAGCGTTAAAGCGGGCTGTCGCGTGACCGTGCCCTTTGGCAAACAGCAGCGCGTAGGGATCGTCGTCTCCGTCAGCGACAAGAGCGAATTGCCGCTTAACGAACTGAAATCGGTCGTTGAGGTGCTCGACAGCGAGCCCGTTTACTCCACCAGCACCTGGCGACTGCTACTATGGGCGGCGGATTATTATCATCATCCGATTGGCGATGTTCTGTTCCACGCTTTACCGATTATGCTGCGCCAGGGCAAAAGCGCCAGCCACGCACCAATGTGGTACTGGTTTGCGACCGAACAGGGCCAGGCGGTGGACATTAACAGCCTGAAGCGCTCCCAGAAACAACAGCAGGCGCTGGCCGCCCTGCGTCAGGGGAAAATCTGGCGCCATCAGGTCGATGAGATGGAAGTCAGCGAAACCGCGCTCCAGGCACTACGAAAAAAAGGGCTGAGCGAACTGGCAAGCGAGGCTCCGGCCCTGTATGACTGGCGGGAGCGATTTTCCGTCTCGGGCGATCGCCTGCGCCTGAACACCGAGCAGGCCACCGCCGTGGGGGCGATCCACAGCGCTTCCGGCCATTTCTCCGCCTGGCTACTGGCCGGGGTCACCGGTTCCGGCAAGACAGAAGTCTATCTCAGTGTGCTGGAAAACGTGCTCGCGCAGGGCAAACAGGCGCTGGTGATGGTGCCGGAAATTGGCCTGACGCCGCAAACCATCGCGCGCTTTCGCGAGCGGTTCAATGCGCCGGTTGAGGTGCTGCACTCTGGCCTGAATGACAGCGAACGCCTCAGCGCCTGGCTGAAAGCGAAAAACGGCGAAGCGGCGATCGTGATTGGCACCCGTTCATCACTGTTTACACCGTTCAAAAATCTTGGCGTCATCGTCATTGATGAAGAACACGACAGCTCTTATAAGCAGCAGGAAGGCTGGCGGTATCACGCCCGCGATTTGGCCGTCTATCGCGCGCACAGCGAGCAAATCCCCATTATTCTGGGCTCTGCTACCCCGGCGCTCGAAACGCTGCATAATGTTCGTCAGCGTAAATACCATATGCTGCGCCTGACGCGTCGCGCGGGGAATGCGCGTCCGGCCATTCAACACGTGCTGGATCTGAAAGGTCAGCAGGTGCAGGCGGGGTTAGCACCTGCCCTTATCACCCGGATGCGTCAGCATTTGCAGGCGGGCAATCAGGTTATTTTGTTCCTCAACAGACGCGGCTTTGCCCCGGCACTGCTGTGTCACGACTGCGGCTGGATCGCAGAATGCCCGCGCTGCGACCACTACTACACCTTCCATCAGGCCCAGCGCCATTTGCGCTGCCACCACTGCGACAGCCAGCGCCCGGTGCCGCGTCAGTGCCCGTCGTGCGGGTCAACGCACATCGTGCCGGTCGGTCTGGGCACTGAACAGCTGGAACAGGCCCTGGAGCCGTTCTTCCCGGACGTGCCCATTTCCCGAATCGACAGGGACACCACCAGCCGCAAAGGGGCGCTGGAACAGCAGCTGGCAGAAGTGCATCGCGGTGGCGCGCGCATCCTGATTGGCACCCAGATGCTGGCTAAAGGTCATCACTTCCCGGACGTGACGCTGGTTGCCCTGCTGGATGTCGATGGCGCACTGTTCTCTGCCGATTTCCGCTCAGCCGAGCGTTTTGCCCAGCTTTATACCCAGGTGGCCGGACGCGCGGGACGCGCCGGGAAACAGGGCGAAGTGGTACTGCAAACGCACCATCCTGAGCATCCGTTGCTGCAAACCCTGCTGCACAAAGGCTATGACGCCTTTGCCGAGCAGGCGCTGGCTGAACGCCAGACCATGCAGCTTCCCCCGTGGACCAGCCACGTGATCATCCGCGCGGAAGATCATAACAACCAGCAGGCGCCGCTTTTCCTGCAGCAGTTGAGAAACCTTCTGCAGGCCAGCCCGCTGGTTGATAATCAACTGTGGATTTTAGGGCCGGTTCCGGCGCTGGCCCCCAAGCGCGGCGGACGTTTTCGCTGGCAGATTTTGCTCCAGCACCCTTCGCGCATCCGTTTACAGCACATCGTCAGCGGCACGCTGGCCTTGATCAACACCCTGCCAGAAGCGCGCAAAGTGAAGTGGGTGCTTGACGTTGATCCCATCGAAGGCTGAAGCCGGATCGAAAAATTTAACGTCCCTCACACTTTTTATGAAAATTCTGTAACCGATTCCATTAACTATCTGTAAAAATGGTGGCGTCAGAAGTTCGGTGTTCAGGCGAGGAGAAGACGTTGAAGTCCAGGAAAGAGGTTGCCACGGCGACCATGAAAGACGTTGCCCAGAAAGCACAAGTCTCTACGGCAACCGTGTCCCGCGCATTAATGAACCCGGATAAAGTCTCTCAGGCGACCCGCAACCGGGTAGAACAGGCCGCGCTGGAAGTGGGGTATTTCCCACAGGCGATGGGGCGTAACGTTAAACGTAATGAGTCGCGGACCATCCTGGTGATCGTACCGGACATCTGCGATCCCTTCTTCAGCGAAATTATTCGCGGCATCGAAGTGACCGCTGCGGAGCAAGGGTATCTGGTGCTCATTGGCGACTGCGCGCACCAGAATCAGCAGGAAAAAACCTTTATCGACCTCATTATCACCAAGCAGATCGACGGCATGCTGCTGCTTGGTTCGCGCCTGCCGTTTGATGCCAGCATTGAAGAGCAGCGCAATTTACCGCCGATGGTGATGGCCAACGAGTTTGCGCCGGAGCTGGAACTGCCAACGGTGCATATTGATAACCTGACCGCCGCGTTCAACGCCGTTAACTACCTGCAGGAGCTGGGGCATAAACGGATTGGCTGCATTGCCGGGCCAGAAGAGATGCCGCTGTGTCACTATCGCCTGCAGGGCTATGTTCAGGCGCTTCGCCGAACCGGCGTGACGGTTGATCCGCACTACATTGCGCGCGGTAATTTTTCCTTCGAAGCCGGTGGTCAGGCGCTGGAAAAACTACTGGCGTTGCCTGAGCCGCCTACCGCAGTGTTCTGCCACAGCGACGTGATGGCGCTGGGGGCATTATCGTATGCGAAACGCCGCGGCCTGCGCATACCGAAAGATTTGTCGATTATCGGTTTCGATAATATTTCGCTTTCAGAATTTTGCGATCCCCCGCTCTCAACCGTTTCGCAGCCACGCTACGACATTGGCCGTGAAGCGATGCTTCTTTTGCTCGATCAGTTGCAGGGTCAAACAGTTAGCAGCGGATCGAGGTTGCTGGACTGCGAACTGATTATTCGTGGTTCTACCCAGGCATTGACTTAAAGTAAATGTCTTTAGGACACCCTTATCTGGTCAAAGCCCCGCCGCTTAAGTAACATGGCGGACTGACGAACGAATAAATACAGCGAAACGATAGTGGCACAACGAGATTATGTACGTCGCGGCCAGCCGGCACCTTCGCGACGCAAAAAGAGTAGCGCAAAGAAAAAGCAACGTAACCTGCCTGCTGTCTCGCCAGCAATGGTCGCTATTGCTGCGGCGGTACTGGTGGCCTTCATCGGCGGCCTGTACTTTATCACGCACCATAAAAAAGAAGAGGCTGAGGCCCTTCAGGGCAACAAAGTGGTTGGAAATGGTCTGCCACCGAAGCCTGAAGAGCGCTGGCGCTATATTAAAGAGCTGGAAAGCCGTCAGCCTGGGGTGCGTGCGCCGACCGAGCCATCCGCCGGTGGCGAGGTGAAAAATGCCGATCAGCTAACGGACGAACAGCGTCAGTTGCTGGCACAGATGCAGGCTGATATGCGCCAGCAGCCTACGCAGCTGAATGAAGTGCCATGGAATGAACAAACGCCGGCGCAGCGTCAGCAAACACTGCAACTGCAGCGCCAGCGTCAGGCACAGATTCAGCAGCAACAACAGCAGCAGTGGACGCAAAACCAGCCGGTACAGCAGCCTAAAGCGCAGCCGCGCGTGACGGAACAGCCGTACCAGCAGCCGCAAACGCGAACGGCGCAGTCTCAGCCTGCTCAGCAGCCAAAGGCCCAGACGCAGAAGCAAACGGCTCAACCGTATCAGGATCTGCTGCAGACGCCTGCGCATACCACCGCGCAGCAGCCGAAAACACAGCAGGCCGCACCGGTCACCAAAGAGACCGAGGCACCGAAGCAGACGGCTGAGAAGAAAGACGAACGCCGCTGGATGGTGCAGTGCGGTTCGTTCAAAGGTGCCGAGCAGGCCGAAACGGTCCGCGCTCAGCTGGCATTTGAAGGATTTGACTCGCGCATTACCACCAATAATGGCTGGAATCGCGTGGTGATTGGCCCGGTCAAAGGCAAAGAAAATGCCGATGGCACCATTTCTCGTTTGAAAGTCGCCGGTCACACAAACTGCATCCGACTTGCTTCCGGGGGTTGAAACCCCCAAATTCCCCCCCATCTATCTTTCTATTCAGCCCTGAGCACAGGCTCAGGGCTTCTGTTTCCCGATTCTGTAACCAGGGGGTCTGCTCGTGACAACAATAGTAAGTGTACGCCGTAACGGCCACGTGGTAATCGCCGGTGATGGCCAGGCCACGCTGGGTAATACCGTAATGAAAGGCAACGTGAAAAAAGTCCGTCGTTTATACAACGACAAAGTGATCGCCGGTTTTGCAGGCGGCACGGCTGATGCTTTCACGCTGTTTGAACTGTTTGAACGTAAACTGGAAATGCACCAGGGTCATCTGGTGAAAGCCGCCGTTGAGCTGGCGAAAGACTGGCGAACCGACCGCATGCTGCGCAAACTCGAAGCGCTGCTGGCCGTGGCCGATGAAACCGCATCGCTGATCATCACCGGTAACGGTGACGTCATTCAGCCGGAAAACGACCTGATTGCCATCGGCTCTGGCGGCCCTTATGCCCAGGCTGCGGCTCGCGCACTGTTGGAGAATACCGACATGAATGCGCGTGATATCGCTGTGAAGGCGTTGGATATTGCGGGTGATATCTGCATCTATACCAACCACAACCACACCATCGAAGAATTGACCTCTAAAGCGTAAGGATCTCCCATGTCTGAAATGACCCCACGCGAAATTGTCAGCGAACTGGACAAACATATTATCGGCCAGGATAACGCCAAGCGTTCCGTGGCTATTGCTCTGCGTAACCGCTGGCGCCGCATGCAGCTCGACGAAGAGCTGCGCCATGAAGTGACGCCAAAAAACATTCTGATGATCGGCCCAACCGGTGTCGGTAAAACCGAAATCGCTCGCCGTCTGGCGAAACTGGCTAACGCGCCGTTCATCAAAGTTGAAGCCACTAAATTCACCGAAGTGGGCTATGTAGGTAAAGAAGTTGACTCTATCATCCGCGATCTGACCGACTCGGCAATCAAGATGGTTCGCGTTCAGGCGATCGAGAAAAACCGCTATCGCGCGGAAGAGATGGCTGAAGAGCGCATTCTTGACGTGCTGATCCCGCCGGCGAAAAACAACTGGGGCCAGGCTGAACAGCAGGCTGAACCGTCTGCGGCACGTCAGGCATTCCGCAAAAAGCTGCGCGAAGGCCAGCTGGATGACAAAGAGATTGAGATCGATCTCGCCGCCGCGCCAATGGGTGTGGAAATCATGGCACCTCCTGGCATGGAGGAGATGACCAGCCAGCTGCAGTCCATGTTCCAGAACCTGGGCGGTCAGAAACAGAAAGCGCGTAAGCTGAAAATCAAAGATGCGATGAAGCTGCTGATTGAAGAAGAAGCAGCAAAGCTGGTGAACCCGGAAGAGCTAAAGCAGGATGCGATCGACGCGGTTGAGCAGCACGGTATCGTGTTTATCGACGAAATCGATAAGATCTGTAAGCGCGGTAACGCGTCCGGCCCGGACGTCTCCCGTGAAGGCGTGCAGCGCGACCTGCTGCCGCTGGTTGAAGGCTGCACCGTCTCCACCAAGCACGGGATGGTCAAAACGGACCACATCCTGTTTATCGCGTCCGGTGCGTTCCAGATTGCCAGCCCGTCTGACCTGATCCCGGAACTGCAGGGCCGTCTGCCTATCCGCGTTGAGCTGCAGGCGCTGACCACTGAAGATTTCGAACGTATCCTGACCGAGCCAAACGCGTCTGTGACCGTACAGTACAAAGCGCTGATGGCGACCGAAGGCGTGAACATTGAGTTCACCGAAGACGGTATCAAACGCATCGCCCAGGCGGCCTGGCAGGTCAACGAAACTACCGAGAACATCGGTGCGCGTCGTCTGCACACGGTGCTGGAACGCCTGATGGAAGATATCTCTTATGATGCGAGCGACCTGAACGGTCAAACCATTACCATTGACGCAGAATATGTGGGTAAACACCTGGATGCGTTAGTGGCAGATGAAGATCTGAGCCGTTTTATCCTATAATCGCGGTTACTGCATTCTCATCACATTTAATGGGGGCTAATGCCCCCATTTTTTTGGCTTAATAACTATGACTGATATCAGCCGTACTCAGGCGTGGCTCGAAAGTCTGCGCCCTAAAACCCTTCCTCTGGCCTTTGCCGCGATTATCGTCGGTACCGTCCTTGCCTGGTGGCAGGGGTATTTCAATCCGCTGGTTGCCGTGCTGGCGCTGGTCACCGCCGGTTTGTTGCAGATCCTCTCTAATCTCGCCAACGACTACGGCGATGCGGTTAAAGGTAGCGATAAGCCTGACCGTATCGGCCCTCTGCGCGGGATGCAGAAAGGGGTGATTACGCAGGCACAGATGAAGCGCGCGTTGATTATCACCGTGGTACTGATTTGTTTATCCGGCCTGGCGCTGGTGACGGTCGCCTCGAAAACCACCAGTGATTTCATTGGTTTTCTGGTGCTGGGCCTGCTCGCTATTATCGCCGCCATTACCTATACCGTCGGCACGCGCCCTTACGGTTATATCGGCCTGGGTGATATTTCCGTGCTGGTATTTTTTGGCTGGCTGAGCGTGATGGGCAGCTGGTACTTACAGGCGCATACGCTTATTCCTGCCCTATTCCTGCCCGCCACCGCCTGCGGTCTGCTGGCAACGGCGGTACTTAATATCAACAACCTGCGCGATATCGACAGCGACCGTGAGAACGGCAAAAACACGCTGGCCGTGCGTCTGGGGCCGGTTAACGCGCGTCGCTATCATGCCTGCCTGCTGATGGGTGCCCTGCTCTGCCTCGCGCTGTTCAACCTGATCTCACTGCATAGTCTCTGGGGCTGGCTGTTTGTGCTCGCCGCGCCGCTGCTGATTAAACAGGCCCGCTTTGTGATGCGTGAGCTCAGCCCGGCAGCCATGCCACCGATGCTTGAGCGCACGGTAAAAGGCGCATTGCTCACTAACCTGTTGTTCGTGATAGGGATTATCCTGAGCCAGACGCTGAGTTAACTGACAAATATCAATTAACAATTGATGATTTTGCCAACAACGCATTTCGCACGATATACTGAACACATTCGCAGCAACAGAGCGTTAAACCTATGAAATACGATACCTCCGAGCTTTGTGACATCTACCAGGAAGATGTCAACGTCGTTGAACCGCTGTTCTCCAACTTTGGTGGACGGTCTTCGTTTGGCGGACAAATCATCACGGTGAAATGTTTCGAGGATAACGGGTTGCTGTACGATCTGCTCGAACAGAACGGTCGTGGTCGCGTGCTGCTGGTTGATGGCGGCGGCTCCGTACGTCGTGCATTGATTGACGCGGAACTGGCCGGAATTGCCGTGCAAAACGAATGGGAAGGCATTGTGGTCTACGGTTCAGTCCGCCAGGTGGACGATCTCGAAGACCTCGATATCGGCATTCAGGCGATTGCCGCCATTCCGGTAGGCGCCGCAGGTGAAGGCATTGGCGAAAGCGATATCCGCGTCAATTTCGGCGGCGTGACCTTCTTCTCCGGCGACCATCTCTATGCCGATAACACCGGCATTATCCTCTCCGAAGATCCGCTGGATATTGAGTAGTAAACAGTAAGCGAGCGCCATAAAAAAACCGCCAACAGCAATGTGGCGGTTTTTTTGTCCCTCGGGATTCGCGGTCCGTTGGGAAGGCTTGCAGGCTAATACCAAGGATCTTCATCATACTCTCGTCCAAACCTTGGGCAACCCCTCAGAAGCTTTATAAAATCCTAATTCTTTATGAATACCTTAACACCACGGTTGCTGCTTATTATGATGCAGCGTCCCTTTCCGCCATCTCGCAAATGGGCATCGGTCCAGGGAAAGGTGTATTCACAACCGTAAAACAGGCTAATACCAGGGCTTGTGTCCACCGACTTATCACCGGTGGTGAACGGTGGAGCGGTTAGCTGCAGGGACCGCATAATGAAACGCTATTTATGTATCGCGTTCATTGTCGCCAGCGTACTCGTTGTGAAGAGTGATGAACCCAATGTGTTCTTTGCTTTTGCTACGACAGCGCAGGACAAATAGCGTTAAGGCCGCCTTGGGCGGCCTTTTTAATGGTTATTACCCATTCGCGATAACCATAAAAAAGCCGGGTGGTGGCTTCGCCTTACCCGGCCTACTCAGTTCAATCCCAGGGGAATTAAACCTCTTCCATACGTCCCAGCAGTGCCTGCAGACGTTCCTGCCAGCCGTTCTGCTGTTCACGCAGCTGGTTGTTTTCGCGCTCCAGTTCTTCACGGCCGTGCTGAGCTGTCTGCACTTCTTGCGCCAGGCTGTTGTTCTTTTCTTTCAGCTCTTCAATTTCCATCTGCAGCAGCGTGATGGTGTCAATCGCCTGCTGTACTTTCGATTCCAGTTTCTCAAACACTTCTAAAGACATGATCCTACCTCTCCTGAATTGCAAGGCGACGCTTTAACGTAAACGCGCACAACATCTATGCCGATTGTATGAAGCCCCGTCGCCCCTGTCCAGCGACACACCGCGCAGATCGCGGTTTGCAACACTTTTCGGCCTCGTCCTGGTGCGTTCGCGGCAATTACCCCTAAGTTGTTAACTCATTAGTTAATGAAATGATTCAGCTCACACTCTCGCGCTGATGCAAAAATGCGCTTTATGGCGCGTAAACGCTCATTTTATTGACACAGACCACACATTTTGATTTCGATATTTCTCGTTTTTGCTCGTTAACGATAAATTAACACTATGTCTACAGGACATCATGGCTGTCACGGGCGGCCATGCTAACAATAAACATCAATCTCTTCAGGATTCCGATTATGAGTCAGACATCAACCTTAAAAGGCCAGTGCATTGCCGAGTTCCTTGGTACCGGGTTGTTGATATTCTTCGGAGTGGGCTGTGTTGCTGCACTGAAAGTGGCGGGTGCCAGTTTTGGTCAGTGGGAAATCAGTATTATCTGGGGTCTGGGTGTGGCGATGGCCATCTACCTGACTGCAGGGGTTTCTGGCGCACATCTTAACCCGGCGGTGACCATCGCACTGTGGCTGTTCGCGTGCTTCGACGGACGCAAAGTTGTTCCTTTCATTATTTCTCAATTTGCCGGCGCGTTTTGCGCAGCGGCGTTAGTTTACGGGCTTTATTACAATCTTTTCATCGACTTCGAACAGACGCATCATATGGTGCGCGGCAGCGTCGAAAGTCTGGATCTGGCAGGTATCTTCTCTACATATCCAAACCCGCATATCAATTTTGTGCAGGCGTTCGCAGTTGAAATGGTGATTACCGCTATTCTGATGGGCGTTATCCTGGCGCTGACCGACGACGGAAACGGCATTCCGCGCGGCCCGCTGGCACCTCTGCTGATTGGCCTGCTGATTGCGGTGATCGGCGCATCCATGGGCCCGCTGACCGGCTTCGCGATGAACCCGGCGCGTGATATCGGACCAAAAGCGTTCGCCTTTATCGCAGGCTGGGGCGACGTGGCCTTCACCGGTGGCAAAGACATTCCTTACTTCCTGGTTCCGCTGTTTGCGCCGGTTGTCGGGGCTGCGCTGGGTGCGTTTAGCTATCGCAAATTAATTGGTCGCCACTTACCGTGCGACACCTGTGTGGACGAGGAGAAAGAGACGACTTCTACCGCACAACAAAAAGCTTCGCTGTAATCTGACTACGGGACTTACACCATGACCGAAAAAAAATATATCGTTGCGCTCGACCAGGGCACCACCAGCTCCCGCGCTGTCGTAATGGATCATGACGCGAACATTGTCAGCGTGTCACAGCGTGAATTTGAGCAAATCTATCCTCGTCCAGGCTGGGTAGAGCACGACCCGATGGAGATCTGGGCATCGCAAAGCTCCACGCTGGTCGAAGTGCTGGCGAAAGCCGATATCAGTTCTGACGAAATAGCCGCGATTGGTATTACCAACCAGCGTGAAACGACAATCGTCTGGGAACGTGAAACCGGGAAGCCAATTTATAACGCCATCGTCTGGCAGTGTCGTCGTACGTCAGAGATTTGCGAACAGCTGAAGCGCGACGGTATGGAAGAGTACGTCCGCAGCGCCACGGGCCTGGTGGTTGACCCGTATTTCTCGGGTACCAAAGTGAAGTGGATCCTTGACCACGTGGAAGGTTCACGTGAGCGTGCAAAACGCGGCGAACTGCTGTTCGGTACCGTCGATACCTGGCTTATCTGGAAGATGACCCAGGGTCGCGTTCACGTCACGGACTACACCAACGCCTCGCGTACCATGCTGTTCAACATCAACACGCTGGAGTGGGATGACAAGATGCTGGACGCGCTGGATATTCCACGCGCTATGCTGCCAGAAGTACGTAAATCTTCTGAAGTGTACGGTCAGACCAACATCGGTGGTAAAGGCGGCACGCGTATTCCTATCGCCGGTATCGCCGGTGACCAGCAGGCGGCGCTGTTCGGCCAGCTGTGCGTTAAAGAAGGGATGGCGAAAAACACCTACGGTACCGGCTGCTTTATGCTGATGAACACCGGCGAGAAAGCGGTGAAATCAGAAAACGGTCTGCTGACCACCATCGCCTGCGGCCCACGCGGTGAAGTGAACTATGCGCTGGAAGGTGCGGTGTTCATGGCGGGTGCATCCATCCAGTGGCTGCGCGACGAAATGAAGCTTATCAGCGATGCATTCGACTCCGAGTACTTCGCCACCAAAGTGAAGGATACCAACGGTGTGTACGTGGTACCTGCGTTTACCGGTCTGGGCGCACCGTACTGGGATCCGTATGCACGCGGCGCGATTTTCGGCCTGACGCGTGGTGTGAATTCCAACCACATTATTCGCGCCACCCTGGAATCTATCGCTTACCAGACGCGCGACGTACTGGAAGCGATGCAGGCTGACTCCGGCATCCGTCTGCACGCTCTGCGCGTGGACGGCGGTGCGGTCGCGAACAACTTCCTGATGCAGTTCCAGTCCGACATTCTGGGCACCCGCGTGGAACGCCCGGAAGTGCGCGAAGTGACCGCGCTGGGTGCGGCGTACCTTGCGGGTCTGGCGGTCGGCTTCTGGCAGAATCTGGACGAGCTGCAGGAAAAAGCGGTTATCGAACGTGAATTCCGCCCTGGCATCGAAACCACCGAGCGTAACTACCGCTACAGCGGCTGGAAGAAAGCGGTGAAACGCGCCCTGGCGTGGGAAGAGCACGAAGAGTAATCATACATTCCCTCTCCCCCGGGAGAGGGTCAGGGTGAGGGGCTCCGGCTGCACCGGTCCCCTCGCCTCGCCCCACTCTGTGATAAACTTCGTGCAATTCCTTTTGATTGCACGAGTACCTCATGAAACGTGAACTTGCTATCGAGTTTTCCCGCGTTACCGAAGCCGCTGCCCTGGCAGGCTATAAATGGCTTGGCCGTGGCGACAAAAATACCGCCGACGGTGCGGCTGTCCATGCCATGCGCATTGTCCTCAATCAGGTCAATATTGACGGCACTATTGTGATCGGCGAAGGCGAGATCGACGAAGCGCCAATGCTCTACATCGGTGAAAAAGTGGGTACCGGCAAAGGCGATGCCGTGGATATCGCCGTCGACCCGATCGAAGGCACACGCATGACGGCGATGGGTCAGGCCAACGCGCTGGCCGTGCTGGCCGTGGGTGATAAAGGCTGCTTCCTCAACGCACCGGATATGTACATGGAAAAGCTGATTGTCGGTCCTGGCGCGAAAGGCGCCATCGACCTCAGCCTGCCGCTGGAAGAGAACCTGCGTAATGTCGCCAGCGCGCTGAACAAACCGCTAAGCGAACTCACCGTCACCATTCTGGCGAAACCGCGTCACGACGCTACCATCGCACAGATGCAAAAGCTGGGCGTACGCGTGTTTGCCATCCCGGATGGCGACGTGGCGGCCTCCATTCTGACCTGCATGCCAGACAGTGAAGTGGATGTCCTGTACGGTATTGGCGGCGCGCCGGAAGGCGTGGTCTCTGCTGCGGTGATTCGCGCGCTGGATGGCGACATGCAGGCCCGCCTGCTGCCTCGTCATGAGGTCAAAGGCGACAACGAAGAGAATCGCCGCATTGGCGAAGATGAGCTGGCGCGCTGTGAGGCAATGGGTATCGAAGCCAATAAAGTCCTCGCACTTCACGAAATGGCCCGCAGCGACAACGTTGTTTTCTCCGCGACCGGCATCACCAAAGGCGATCTGCTGGATGGCATCACCCGCAAAGGCAACATGGCGACCACGGAAACGCTGCTGATCCGCGGCAAATCGCGCACCATTCGTCGCATTCAGTCAATTCACTATCTCGACCGTAAAGACCCGGACGTACAGACGCACATTCTGTAAAACCGTTTGATCGATAGAGCTTTCCGGCCCGAATGGGCTGGATATCTTCATCACAAATACGGAAGATAGATCCGAGAAACAGCACAGGAGAAGATCATGGCGGACTGGGTAACAGGTAAAGTCACTAAGATAAAATTCTGGACCGATGCGCTATTTAGTCTCACCGTGCACGCCCCCATCCATCCGTTTACGGCCGGACAGTTTGCCAAACTGGGGCTGGATATCGACGGCGAACGCGTGCAGCGCGCTTACTCGTACGTCAACGCGCCCGATAATCCGGATCTCGAGTTCTATCTGGTTACCGTCCCGGACGGCAAACTCAGCCCGCGCCTGGCGGCGCTTAAACCCGGTGATGATGTCCAGATTGTGAGTGACGCAGCAGGTTTCTTCGTGCTGGACGAAATTCCGGACTGCGAAACCCTGTGGATGCTGGCAACCGGCACGGCCATCGGCCCCTATCTCTCCATTCTGCAGTACGGCAAAGACCTGGAGCGGTTTAAAAACATCGTGCTGGTGCATGCCGCGCGTTACGCCGCAGACTTAAGCTATCTGCCGCAGATGCAGGAGCTGGAGCGGCAGTATGCCGGAAAGCTGAAAATCCAGACCGTGGTAAGCCGCGAAACGGCAGCAGGTTCGCTGACCGGCCGCGTGCCGGCATTAATTGAGAGTGGAGCCCTGGAAGAGGCCGTTGGCTTGCCGATGCGTGCCGAAACCAGCCACGTGATGCTGTGTGGTAACCCGCAGATGGTACGGGACACTCAGCAGCTTCTGAAAGATACCCGGCAGATGACGAAACACCTTCGCCGCCGACCGGGTCATATGACCGCCGAACACTACTGGTGATCAGCGGTATTTCACCTCAAGGGTGTCTTTACCGTATTTGTTTTCGCTCTGGGTGCCGATGAACGCACCCAGATCGATAACCATCATCACAAAGATAATGGTCGGTAGCAGTCTGCCCACCACCCAGGGGAGGATGGACGGAAGTATTGACCAGTTCCCGGCGACCAGCATCCACGCCAGAATAATCAGAAAAGCCCATGCACCGGAACGACCGCGATCGTGCAGGCGTTTCACCACCACGGCCGCGGTTGGCCACAATAAACAAACCAGCGCAAACGCCGCGGTTTGCGTGCTCAGCCATGCGTTATAGGCCACAAAAAACAGAAGCAGCATGGCGATAATCCACGTCGCCATCCAGATCCAGAAATCACGGCGTCCAATACGCCCTTTGAATGAAAACAACCACTGCTGTATGGTCATGTAAGGTTCCTTATTATCATATCGTGCGCATTTTACCCTGGAGTTGTGACCTTTTGACAAGCCGACCAGATATCGATTTAATCATGAGCACTTACGGCCAGGGACAATGTTGATGAAAAATTCGGCACACCTTCTTTTCCTGTGTTTCGCGATGCTGAGCGCCGGTCTCCCCCTGCACGCCGCCGAACCCCCTGCTCCGACAACCGCGCCCTACCTTCTGGCGGGTGCGCCATCGTTCGATCAGTCCATCAGTCAGTTTCGTGAAACGTTTAACAAAACCAATCCAACGCTGCCGCTGGATGAATTTCGCGCCATTGATGGCGCACGCGATACTCCAAACCTGACCCGTGCCGCCAGCAAGATTAACGAAAACTTGTACGCTTCCACTGCGCTGGAGCGCGGTACGCTAAAAATCAAAAGTATGCAGATCACCTGGCTGCCGATTCAGGGGCCAGAGCAGAAAGCCGCGAAGGCGAAGGCGCTGGAGTACATGAGCGCGGTGCTGCAGGCTTTTACGCCCGCACTGACGAAAAAACAGAGCCAACAAAAGCTGCAAAAACTGCTGGTTGCCGCTAAAAACAAGCGCTATTACACCGAAACCGAAGGCGCGGTGCGCTATGTGGTGGCGGATAACGGCGAAAAAGGCCTGACCTTCGCTGTTGAACCGATTAAGCTGGCACTATCTGACACACTCGGAGGGGCGAATTAATGACAAAAAGCAAAGCCTTTCGAGGGAAAATCTCTATACTGATTCACAGACCATGCTGCCCGTCAGGGTGGCCATATTCCTTAATTCGCTTATTTAGCGTGGAGAATTGAAATGCGACATCCTTTAGTGATGGGTAACTGGAAACTGAACGGCAGCCGCCACATGGTAAACGAACTGGTTGCGAACCTGCGTAAAGAGCTGGCTGGCGTGACTGGCTGCGCGGTTGCTATCGCTCCGCCGGATATGTACCTGGATCTGGCTAAACGTGCCGCTGACGGCAGCCACATCATTCTGGGCGCACAGAACGTTGACGTTAACCTGTCTGGCGCATTCACCGGTGAAACCTCCGCTGAAATGCTGAAAGATATCGGCGCCAAATACATCATCATCGGCCACTCTGAGCGTCGCACCTACCACAAAGAATCCGACGAGTTCATCGCGAAGAAATTTGCGGTGCTGAAAGAGCAGGGTCTGATCCCGGTTCTGTGCATCGGTGAAACCGAAGCAGAAAACGAAGCAGGCAAAACGGAAGAAGTGTGCGCACGTCAGATCGACGCTGTGCTGAAGACGCAGGGCGCGGCAGCATTCGAAGGCGCGGTTATCGCTTACGAGCCAGTCTGGGCGATCGGTACCGGCAAATCTGCAACCCCAGCGCAGGCTCAGGCGGTTCACAAATTCATCCGTGACCACATTGCGAAAGCCGACGCGAAAGTGGCAGAGCAGGTCATCATCCAGTACGGCGGTTCCGTAAATGCCTCTAACGCGGCAGAACTGTTCACCCAGCCAGACATCGATGGCGCGCTGGTTGGCGGTGCATCCCTGAAAGCTGACGCTTTCGCGGTGATCGTTAAAGCGGCAGAAGCGGCTAAACAGGCGTAATGCTGTTGTGGCGGGTGGCGCTTGCGCTTACCCGCCCTACAAAATCGCTACAAACGACCTAAAACGCTAAACCACAGATAATCCAGCGGCAGCAGCACCAGATACGTGGCAATTGCCAGCGCCAGACAGAGCACCATCCCCGCCCTTGCAGGCACCTTTCCTAAGCCCATCGCCACCACTATCGGCGACGCCTGATACGGCAGCAGCGGCGTGGAATAGCCCAGCACCTGAATCATGATGACAGACAATAGCGGAAAGCCCGTCGCCTCTGAAAAATTCTGCGCCAGCGTGGTGTAGAGCGCCGGAACACCGTTAGCCGTCATAATAAAGTTCAGTGCCGTGGTGATCCCAGTCAGCGCCAGGAAACTGGTGAACGGTCTGTCGGCGTCCAGCGGCATTATCTTCAGCAACGCCTCCCCCACCGCCGGACCGATACCGGTTTGCGTCACCACAATGGCCAAACCGAGGATGCCTGCCACATAAATACAGGTGCGCATATTCACCCCCGCCGAGAACTCTTCTCCGGTGATAAAACCTACGCGTGGCAGCATCACAATGACCGATGCCGCAAGTCCGGTCCATGCCGGCCCCACACCGTGCCAGCTCTCCGTCACCCACATTCCCAATACCACCGCCAGCAGCCAGGCAAGGCGTTTTTCATCTCGCCCCATCGGTTCAGCGGGCGCCAGATCCCTGGGCGGCTTCGGGCTACCGGGGAATAACCAGCAGATTAAACCAATCAGAATCAACCCTTTGAGAATACCGAGCACGGGCGTGTGCAGCAGCAGATAAGGCACGTAGTTCAGATGAATACCGTATGATCCCTCTGCCGCGCCGCTCATCACCAGATTGGGAACGTTGGCAGGCAGGATGGTGGCCGAAAGCTGGAAGGTGCCGAAACCAACGGCCAGCGCCAGGCCAAACCAGGCGCGCGACCCGTCGGCAATACCGGCACGTTTTGCCATCGCGGCCACGATGGGCATCAGCAGCGCGATACGCCCCATGTTCGACGGCATCACAAACGCCAGGGCATAGCTCAGCAGAACCACACTGGCCACCATTAGCACCCAGGAGTCGGTAAGCCGGGCGGAGAGCGCCCGTGCAGCCCTGTCAGCCAGACCGGTTTTCCGGATTGCCACACCAAGCACAAAGCCGCTGAACACCAGCCAGAAGGCAGACGAGGCAAAGCCGCCAAAAATGACCTCCGGCGGGGCAATTCTGGCGGTCATCGCTGCCGTGAAGAACAGCAGCGCGGTAATGAATTCCGGCAATAGCGACGTCGCCCATAACACAATGGTGACGCCGACGATCGCTGAGGGCACAAACAGAGGGTGGGTTAACCAGAGCGACATGCCTGTCTCCTGTCGTTTTTTTCAGCAAGTCTACGGCGACAGGCAGGACGAGTAAACGCTATTTATGGTGGGGTCACTTCAGGATATCGCATTGATGATCCTGCAATTCCTCAGCCGACGCGCGGTTAAGCATCAGCAGATTACGTTCGGTTGCCAGCAACACAAACGAGCCATCCGACTGCTGGGCCATCGCCAGCGCGAAGCGCCCCATATGGTCACGCGCTTCCGGCAGCTCTTCCGCCAGCATCATAAACGGACTCCGCTGCACCAGCTCGTTCTCCGTCACCCGGCGGGCGAGATATTCATGTCCTTCCAGTCCACCGGGAAGGGGCAGCCATTGGGTGCTGATTTGACCCTGCGCGGCATTGAGCTTCTCGCGCACGTCCGGGCGCAGGCAGGAGATGTGGATATGGAAATGATTTTGCGTGCGGCCCGTGGGTGAGTTGATGGTCAATGAAATGGCGCTGTCCGGCACCTCAGATCCGTGCTTCATGCTCATAAAGCTACGGGCCTGCCATGCCAGCCAGAAAAAGTTCGGTGTTTGAGGCTTTGTCAGAAGCGGGCTTTCGGTACCGTTGATGCGGTAGGTGGGCATCAATAAGTACTGCAGCGGACCGTTGCGATCCTTGAACACCACATAGCCCGCGTCAGGTTTCACCTGTGCACACGGCGCCGGATTGCGGTACTGGATCTGATTCGGCACACACTGGTCCAGCACGATGTGACGCAACGCATTCGGATTACCTGCTTTCATCCAGTACACGCCACCCGCGGCAAAGGCGATAACAATCAGAATCAGTAAGATAATTTTTTTCACAATGCGTTCCCTGTTTTCAGTAGAGGCCAAAGAGTAACGCAAAATGATGACCAAATAAAAAACCCGGCGGATTTCTCACACCGGGTCACCGTGTCGTTCGTTACAAAAGCCTAGCGTTTGCTGATCTGATCGAATGTACCGCCGTTAGAGAAGTGGTCTTTCTGGGCTTTTGTCCAGCCGCCAAACTCATCATCAATGGTGAAGAGCTTCAGTTTCGGGAATACGCTGTCGTATTTCTTCGCAACCGCCGGATCGCGTGGTCGATAGAAGTTCTTCGCCGCAATTTCCTGGCCTTCTGGCGAATAGAGATACTTCAGGTAGGCTTCCGCCACCGCTTTGGTCCCTTTCTTATCGACCACTTTATCCACCACAGAAACGGTCGGCTCCGCGAGGATAGATTCGCTCGGGGTTACGATCTCGAATTTGTCTTTACCCAGCTCGTTGGTCGCCAGCAGGGCTTCGTTTTCCCAGGCAATCAGCACATCGCCAATGCCGCGCTCTACGAAGGTGTTGGTGGCGCCACGCGCGCCGGAGTCGAGCACTTCAACGTTTTTATACAGCGCTTTGACGAACTCCTGAGCCTTGGCCTGATCGCCATTGTTGTGATGCAGGGCATAGCCCCAGGCTGCCAGGTAATTCCAGCGTGCGCCGCCGGAGCTTTTCGGGTTCGGCGTGATGACCGATACGCCAGGTTTAACCAGGTCGTTCCAGTCATGGATCTGTTTCGGGTTGCCTTTACGCACCAGGAAAACGATGGTCGAAGTATATGGCGCGGAGTTATCCGGCAGGCGTTTGATCCAGTTTTTGTCGATGCGGCCACGTTCGGCAATTGCGTCCACATCGTAGGCCAGCGCCAGAGTCACCACATCCGCTTCAATGCCGTTGATGACGGAGGTCGCCTGCTTACCAGAGCCGCCATGAGACTGGCGAACCACCACGTTGTCGCCCGTTTCCTGTTTCCAGTGTGCCGCAAAGGCTTTGTTGTACTGCTCGTACAGCTCACGCGTCGGGTCGTATGACACGTTCAGTAACTGGATGTCCTTAGCCAGAACGCTGGTCGATGCCAGCAATAATGTTAAACCCACGCCCCATTTATTCATCGCCCAGCTCTCATGTGTAGTGTTTTGATGAATGCAGCGTGCCAGAAACGGAATTGATGATTAAAGAATAAAAAAAGATTGGCTATAACTTTGAGGAATAAAAAAGTGGATGAGTGGCCTGATGCCCTCACCCCAACCCTCTCCCACGGGAGAGGGCGCAACCATAAAAAACGGTAACCCTGGGGTTACCGTTTTGCATTTACCTTGCCGCCACCCGGCACAATACAAACACCGATCAGTACAGTTTTTTCGCGCAGTCCAGCCAGTCACCTTTGAACGGACGCTTCATGTTTTCGATGGCGTCGATGATGTCATGGTGAACCAGTTTTTCGTTCTGAATACCGACGCAACGACCGCCGTGACCCTGCAGCAGCAGTTCAATGGCGTACGCACCCATGCGGGAAGCCAGGATACGGTCGTATGGACCCGGGGAACCACCACGCTGGATGTGACCCAGAACGGTCGCGCGGGTTTCGCGTTTGGTTTCTGCTTCGATGTACTTCGCCAGCTCATCAACGTCACAGATATGCTCTGTGATCGCAACGATGGCGTGTTTCTTACCTTTGGCGATACCGGCTTTGATTTCTGCAACCAGATCTTCACGGCTGAATTCCACTTCCGGAACCACGACGAACTCACAACCGCCCGCGATAGCCGCAGCCAGGGTCAGGTCACCACAGTAACGGCCCATCACTTCAACGATGGAGATACGCTGGTGAGAAGAAGAGGTGTCACGCAGACGGTCAATCGCTTCCACAACGGTACCCAGGGCGGTGAAGTAACCGATGGTGTAGTCAGTACCTTTGATGTCGTTGTCGATGGTGCCGGGCAGACCGATGCACGGGAAGCCCATTTCAGTCAGACGTTTTGCACCCATGTACGAACCATCACCACCGATAACAACCAGTGCGTCGAGGCCGCGTTTTTTCATGTTCTCGATAGCCACTTCACGCACGTGTTCGTCGCGGAATTCCGGGAAGCGCGCAGAACCGAGGAAAGTACCACCGCGGTTGATCATGTCAGATACGCTGTAACGGTCGAGCTGAACCATACGGTCTTCATACAGACCCAGATAACCATCATAGATACCAAAAACTTCCAGACCTTCCGTCAGCGCTGCACGAACAACCCCACGAATTGCCGCGTTCATGCCCGGCGCATCACCGCCGCTTGTCAACACACCGATTTTCTTAATCATGACTACCTCTGAACTTAGGAATGCAAAATTGAAATCTGTTGCCGGAAGAAACTTGTCGACCAACGAATACTGCAAATAGTATATCAACCACTTCCAGCTGAATTGATTCAGGTCAGACCAAATGGCGGTAATTTATACACAAAATGCTGGCCTGGCTCACTTTTTTACAACGAATTACGAAAGCCCAACATAACCGGGTACAACCGAGCAGGGATCCTGGTGAATAATGACGTCTGACCCAGGAAAACGCTGCAAAATTGCCTGCTCCACCTGCTCAGCAATAACGTGAGCCTGAACCAATGGCAGGTTGTCTTCCATTTCTATGTGAATCTGAATAAAGCGGGTCGGCCCTGACTGCCGCGTACGAAGATCGTGAGCACCACTGACACCCGGCCTGGAGGTCACGATAGTATAAATTTCATCGCGTTCTGCGTCGGGGAGCGCACGGTCAAGAAGCGATTGCACCGCGTCATACCCCATCCGCAAAGCGCTGTATAAAATATAGATGCCAATCCCTAACGCAAATAACGCATCGGCCCGATGCCAGCCATACCAGGCCAGACCGAGCGCAATAAGAATAGCGCCATTCATCATAACATCAGACTGATAATGAAGCATATCCGCCCGTACAGCCTGACTTTGCGTTTTTCGAACCACCCAGCGCTGGAACGTTACAAGAACAAGGGTGCATATAAGTGCAGCCACAGTCACCACCACGCCCACGCCGGGATCGTTCATGGGTGATGGCGAAACAAGATGCTGAATGCCGGTTAAAAACAGAAACAGCGCAGAGCCGGAAATAAACATACTTTGCGCCAGCGCCGCCAGCGATTCGGCTTTGCCGTGCCCGAAGGTGTGCTCTTCATCCGCCGGTTGCAGCGAGTAACGCACCACCAGCAGGTTGGTCAGCGAGGCGGCAATATCCATCAACGAGTCCACCAGCGCCGCCAGAATACTGACCGAGCCCGTGTACCACCACGCGAATATTTTGATGACCAGTAAGCTTGAGGCCACCACCGTCGCGGCAATGGCGGCCCGGCTGACCAGTCTTCCATAGGATTGATTCATAAATACTCCTGTCATGCCATGCCGCTAGTATAACGGAAGGTTACGGAGTCAAAGGATGAATAAACGGTTAACACATCAGAATGAAGGGCAAAAAAAACCCCCACATCATGTGGGGGAAGACAGGGATGGTGTCTATGGCAAGGAAAACAGGGTTTACTGGTTACTACGGGTACTGCTATTGCTACTGAAAAGCGTCGTTTCTGAGCTTCGCTGCATCCGTGCAACCTTACGCAATTGGTCCATACGTTGCTGATGTTTCTGGTTCAAAACCGCTTGCTGCTCGGGCGACAACAGGTGGAACATCTGGTTGCGAACCTTCGCCATCTCTACCTGGCGGGCAACCTGCTCCTGTGCCATTTTTTCTGCCTGAGCACGTACAGCGTTTTCGTCAAAATTTTCTGCGGTGACAAGGCGATGCATTGTCTCCATTTCGCTAACATTAACAGGGGGCTGATCGTGTCGTGCCCTCTGCATCAGATCTCGCATCTGTTGACGCTGATGTTCGGTTAAACTTATGCCGTCAAACATATGGCTTTGGCTGCTGTGCTGCGCGATGCCCTCTTGTGAGGACGCGTTATCGCCGATGATAGCTACAGCGGCCTGGCTAAACGCACTGAACGCCAGCGTTGAGGCCATGACGGCAGCGGTAACTTTGCGCATCACTTGCTCCCAAAATCTTTCATGTCGCGATTCAACGAGAGACAGTCTACGATTCAGGCTGCAAACATGCGTCAGGGGGTGTAAAACAACGTAAAGTCATGGATTAGATAGCCTTGATGTCGTAATTTCTGCCTCGGAGGTATTTAAACAATGAATAAAATCCTGTTAGTTGATGATGACCGAGAGCTCACATCTCTTTTAAAGGAGTTGCTCGACATGGAAGGTTTCAACGTTCTGGTCGCCCATGATGGCGAGCAGGCGCTGAGTCTCCTTGACGACAGCATCGATCTACTTTTGCTCGACGTCATGATGCCGAAGAAAAACGGCATTGATACGCTGAAAGAGCTTCGCCAGACACACCAGACCCCCGTTATCATGCTGACCGCACGCGGCAGCGAACTAGACCGTGTACTCGGCCTTGAGCTGGGTGCGGATGACTATCTACCGAAGCCGTTCAACGACCGCGAACTGGTCGCCCGTATTCGCGCTATCCTGCGTCGTTCCCACTGGAGCGAACAGCAGCAGAATACTGACAACAGTTCACCGACGCTGGAAGTGGACTCCCTGAGCCTCAATCCGGGTCGTCAGGAAGCGAGCTTTGACGGTGAAACGCTGGAGCTGACCGGTACCGAGTTCACGCTGCTGTATCTGCTGGCGCAGCACCTCGGCCAGGTGGTATCGCGTGAACACTTAAGCCAGGAAGTGCTGGGTAAACGCCTCACGCCGTTTGACCGCGCCATCGATATGCATATCTCGAACCTGCGCCGCAAACTGCCGGAGCGTAAAGACGGTCATCCGTGGTTTAAAACCCTGCGTGGTCGCGGCTATCTGATGGTTTCCGCTTCATGATAGGAAGCTTAACCGCCCGCATCTTCGCCATCTTCTGGCTGACGCTGGCACTGGTTTTAATGCTGGTTTTGATGTTGCCAAAACTCGACTCACGCCAGATGACGGAGCTTCTCGACAGCGAGCAACGTCAGGGCGTGATGATCGAGCAGCACGTAGAAGCCGAGCTGGCAAACGATCCGCCAAACGATTTGATGTGGTGGCGCAGACTGTTTCGCGCTATCGACAAATGGGCACCTCCCGGACAACGCCTGCTGCTGGTGACCAGCGAAGGCCGCGTGATTGGCGCGGATCGCAATGAAATGCAGATCATCCGCAACTTTATTGGCCAGGCGGATAACGCCGATCATCCGCAGAAGAAAAAATATGGTCGGGTTGAGATGGTGGGCCCTTTCTCAGTCAGGGATGGGGAAGATAACTACCAGCTTTATTTGATTCGCCCGGCGAGCAATTCCCAGTCCGATTTTATCAACCTACTGTTTGACCGTCCGCTTCTGCTGCTGATTGTGACGATGCTGGTCAGTTCACCGCTGTTGCTTTGGCTGGCGTGGAGCCTGGCAAAACCGGCGCGTAAGCTGAAAAACGCCGCCGACGAAGTGGCGCAGGGTAACCTGCGACAGCACCCTGAGCTGGAAGCCGGACCGCAGGAGTTTCTTGCCGCCGGGGCCAGTTTCAACCAGATGATCACCGCTCTTGAGCGCATGATGACCACGCAGCAGCGGCTGCTGTCGGATATCTCGCACGAACTGCGTACGCCGCTCACGCGACTCCAGCTGGGCACCGCACTGCTGCGTCGCCGCAGCGGTGAGAGCAAAGAGCTGGAACGTATCGAAACCGAAGCCCAGCGTCTGGACAGCATGATCAACGATCTGCTGGTGATGTCGCGCAATCAGCAGAAAAACGCGCTGGTGAGCGAAACGGTGAAAGCCAATCAGCTGTGGCATGAAGTGTTAGACAACGCGGCGTTCGAAGCGGAACAGATGGGTAAATCGTTCACCGTCAACTTCCCGCCGGGGCCATGGCCGCTGTACGGTAACCCAAACACGCTGGAGAGCGCGCTGGAGAATATCGTGCGTAACGCCCTGCGCTACTCGCATACGAAGATTGAGGTGGCCTTCTCGGTGGATAAAGACGGTATCACCATCATTGTGGATGACGATGGTCCTGGCGTAAGCCCGGAAGATCGCGAGCAGATTTTCCGTCCGTTCTACCGCACCGACGAGGCGCGGGACCGTGAATCTGGCGGTACCGGGCTGGGTCTGGCGATTGTTGAAACCGCTATGCAGCAGCATCGCGGCTGGGTGAAAGCCGACGACAGTCCGTTGGGTGGGCTGCGGTTAACGCTGTGGCTACCGTTGTATAAGCGCGCGTAATCCCCTCACCCTAACCCTCTCCCCAAAGGGGAGAGGGGACTGCTCGGTGCGGTTTTTTCACCCTCGCCCCTTTGGGGAGAGGGCCGGGGTGAGGGGCACTATTTCCCCCACAATCTCCGCGAATTATCCTCAATCTGCCGACTAGTGCGGCGTTTCTGCATCGTTCTTGTCCAGCTGGTGGATAACCCTGCCGCCGACAACAGCCGATGATATTGCTCGTCATCAAACGGCATATGCCAGGCAATGGCACAAGCGTCATACACCGACACATCGCTCAGGCGCGACACCAGCTCCAGCGGCGCATCCGCAGACACCTGCCCCGCCAGCACCACCCGGTACAACCAGCCGGTTTTACCCGCGCTCTGCAGCCGTGCGGACATGTCGTTAATGCCGAAATGGAAGTTAAGCTTGAAGCATGGCGAGCGCGGTTGCGTTACCTGAATCAGGGCATCACCCCAGCGGAAAATATCACCAATGAAGACGTTCTTCTCCGTCAGCCCTTCGGTGGAGAGATTCTCACCGAACGCGGGGGCGACGAACAGGTCCGCCTGTTCAGGGAATTCGGTTATCCAGTATTGATAATGCTCGCGCGGATAGTGGCACAGCGCGCGTTCGGGCCCGCCGTGGATTTTCTTCTCGGCCTGCTCGTCGCCCGCAAGCCCGAGCTCGGTTAACGTCAGCTCTCCGTCGACCTGCACTTTGGCGATGGCGCTCGGGCGGCTGCCGTCGTATTCCCTTACCTTGCCTGTAAACACATTCACCGGGTAATGCATCTCTACTCCTTCAGATACAAAAAAAGCGAGTCAACAGACTCGCTTCTCACAGGCGTCAATGCAACCTTATTTTTTCGCGGCGAAACGCGCTGCAGCTTCGTCCCAGTTCACCACATCCCAGAAGGCTTTGATGTAGTCCGGGCGACGGTTCTGGAACTTCAGGTAGTAAGCGTGTTCCCACACGTCCAGACCCAGAATTGGGAAACCAGATGCGCCAGAGATCGCTTCACCCATCAGCGGGGAGTCCTGGTTTGCGGTAGAAACGACCGCCAGTTTGTCACCTTTCAGAACCAGCCACGCCCAGCCGGAGCCGAAACGGGTCGCAGCCGCTTTTTCGAATTCCGCTTTGAAGTTATCAACAGAACCGAAGTCGCGCTCGATAGCCGCTTTCAGGTCGCCCTGCAGGGTGGTACCGGTTTTCAGGCCTTTCCAGAACAGGCTGTGGTTAGCGTGGCCGCCCGCGTTGTTACGCAGTACGGTTTTCTTGTCCGCTGGCAGCTGGTCCAGTTTGGTGATCAGCTCTTCAACAGGCAGGTTAGCGAACTCTGGCAGGCTTTCCAGCGCAGCATTCGCGTTGTTCACATAGGTCTGGTGGTGTTTAGTGTGATGGATTTCCATCGTCTGCTTGTCGAAATGCGGTTCCAGTGCGTCATAGGCATACGGCAGGGATGGCAGTGTATAACTCATAATCCTCTCCATTAGTGTCGGGCGGCACAGCTGTTAATGCCGCGTAAGCAGTTGGTTCATTATAGTTAATTAAATGATATTGAAAATGATTATCAATGCCGTAGTTTTTATAAGGTTATTCAGGTTTTGCCAAATGACAAAATTGTGAGTCTGCTCACCCGGTTAACGTGCTGATTGCCATCCAGAACCAAAGTACGGCAACCTTCTGAAGGTTCCTGAACCGCCTAATTTTTACACTCATCAAGTCGGGGGGAAGCCACCGGCTATAAAAACGATGAGGACGTAAAAATGAATCATGCGATTACGATGGGTATCTTCTGGCATTTGATAGGCGCAGCCAGTGCAGCCTGTTTCTATGCCCCGTTCAAAAAGGTGAAAGGGTGGTCGTGGGAAACCATGTGGTCGGTTGGCGGTACCGTCTCGTGGCTGATTTTGCCCTGGACCATTAGCGCCATGCTGCTCCCGGATTTTTGGGGCTACTTCACCTCCTTCAGTGCCTCCACCCTGCTGCCGGTGTTTCTGTTCGGTGCGATGTGGGGCATCGGCAACATCAACTATGGCCTGACCATGCGCTACCTCGGGATGTCGATGGGTATCGGCATCGCAATTGGCATTACCCTGATCGTCGGCACGCTGATGACGCCCATTCTTAACGGCAATGTCGATGTGTTGCTCAACACCAAAGGCGGGCAGATGACGCTGCTGGGCGTGCTTGTCGCGGTGATCGGCGTGGGTATCGTCACCCGTGCGGGTCAGCTGAAAGAGCGCAAGATGGGCATCAAAGCCGAGGACTTTAACCTGAAGAAAGGGCTGCTGCTGGCAGTGATGTGCGGCATCTTCTCGGCGGGCATGTCGTTCGCCATGAACGCCGCAAAACCTATGCACGAAGCGGCCGCCGCGCTGGGCGTCGACCCGCTGTACGTGGCGCTGCCAAGCTACGTGGTGATCATGGGCGGCGGCGCGCTGGTAAACCTCGGCTTCTGCTTCATTCGTCTGGCAAAAGTGAAGGATCTGTCGGTAAAAGCCGATTTCTCACTGGCAAAATCTTTAATCCTCACCAATGTGCTGCTGTCGATGCTGGGCGGCCTCATGTGGTATCTGCAGTTCTTTTTCTACGCCTGGGGCCACGCCAGCATTCCACCGCAGTACGACTACATAAGCTGGATGCTGCACATGAGCTTCTACGTACTGTGCGGCGGACTGGTTGGGCTGGTACTGAAGGAGTGGAATAACGCCGGGCGTCGTCCGGTGGGCGTCCTGAGCCTGGGCTGCGTGGTGATCATCATTGCCGCTAACATTGTCGGCCTCGGCATGGCGAACTGATTACGCTGCCTTTCGACTGCGATGACGCCACTGAACCGGCGTCATCCCCACCTCGCGGTTAAACACCACCGAAAAGTAATTACTGTCCTCAAACCCGCAGCGCATCGCCACCTCACTGACCATCAGCTCCGTATGCTGCAACAGATACTGGGCGTGGCAGATGCGCAACTGGCGCAGGTAGTGGTTCACCGTCATCCCCGTCTGGGTGCGGAACTGCTGGCGCAGCGCGCGCTCGCTGCACTGCTCCTGCTCGCAGAATTTTTCCAGCACAAAACTTTTGTTCAGGCTGCCCGCAAGCCGGGCGATCAGCTTGTCCAGCAGTGCTTCCTGAACGGTCGCGGAGGGGTTATCGGTAGCGTAACGATGGCGTTTGAGAGTCATGACCAGCTGGGCGAACAGCAGTTCCGCCATCGGGTTTGCCACCGGATCGTGCTTCTGGCTCTCCTGCTCCAGCTGGGAGATCGTCTGGCGCACCTGTGCCATGCCGCTGCTGCTCAAGCGCCAGTGGGGTTCGCCTCTGGCATTGAGAAAACCGGGGATATGGGCCGCCCAGTCGACGTTCAGTTTGAGCCTGTCCGGGCAGTAGATCACGTTCTGCAACACCAGATCGTTAACCGAGGCGTAGGCGTGTTTGTCTTCGGCGCGAATGTAAAACAGATCGCCACGCGTAATGCGGTAGGGCCTGTCATTGAGGATGTGTAAGCCGTTGCCGCGCCACACTAGCACCAGCTCGCAAAATTCATGGGTATGCTCGGCAAAGACATTTTGCGGGTAGCGGTCGGCCACCGCGACGGCCTGACTCGCGGAGGCAAAAAAATCATCTTTGCGAAGAATTAACTGAGCGGCCACACCACAACCTCTACGGTGAATAACCGGACATTATTAGCCTTTTTGCGGCAATAAAACGGTGATTGCCTTCGCGTTACTGTAGTGAAGCATCCTTCCCCTGACGGATATCGCGCGGCGACCAGCTAAACTCGCGGCGAAAAAGGGTCGAAAAGTGATTACTGTCGCCGAAACCGCAGCGATAGGCGATATCCGTGACGCTTTCATCGGTATGACGTAAAAGATGACGCGCTTTAATCAGGCGCAGACGATTGAGGTAGCGCTGGGGCGTCAGCCCGGTGTGTTGCTTGAGCTGACGATGAAGCGTGCGTAACGACAGCGAAAAATCATCCGCCAGCGTTTCCCAGCACACATCCTCGGCGAAATGGTCCTCCAGCCAGGCCATCAGCTGGTTCAGCCGCGCGTCGTTATTTGCCAGCCCTTCCACCAGAGAGCTGCGACGCAGCAGCACCAGCAGCTGCATAAACAGCAGCTCGCGGGTGGCAATGGCATGGGTCTCCTGCCCGTCCTCGCTCTGCTCCAGTTGATTCACCAGCTGGCGCACCTGCTGCAACGTGGACTGATTCACCCGCCAGTGAGACGGGTAGTGCCCATCCTGCTCCTGAGGCAGGAGCTTGTTCAACCCCGACAGAAACTGGAACGCGTCCGGCGAACGATAGAGCACGTTGGTCAGACACAGGTTGTCGGTGTGTTCATACAAATGCCTGTCGTGATCGCGCACGAAGCACACCATACCGCCGCTGATGGTGTACGGCTGACCGTTAAAGACGTGAATGCCTGTCCCATGCTCGACAATAACAATTTCATGAAAATCATGATGATGTTCAGGAAACGCAGCCTGCGGGAGCCGTGGCTCAATCGCGACCGGAGACGTTCCCGACGGGAAAAAATCGACGCTGTGCAGTACGGTCATAACGGCCCCCACCAATGAGAAAAGTTCTCAAAATAGTAATTAAGGCCTTCCACACTCACCTTAAATTTTTGACAGCAAACGTCGCAAAAGCTGTCCATTTTTCAAGAAATAGACGGAAAAATCGGGAAATGCGGTCAGCGTCACATTGCCCGAAAACCCCGCCCTGACTGGAAATTGTGAACTCCCTCACGTTCATCTTTGCTTTCTTGCCAGCGCGAGATTCGGGCTGTCAGTGACGAGAAGGTGGTCTTTTCTTCCCTTTTTTACACTCAACACCAATGACTTAAGAAGGGACCTGACCATGACTTTTCGCCATTGTGTGGCTGTCGATTTAGGCGCATCCAGCGGCCGCGTAATGCTCGCCACCTGGGACTGCGGCAAGCGCACACTTACGCTTCGCGAAATGCACCGTTTCGCCAACTGCCTGCAAAAACAGGACGGTTTTGATACCTGGGATATTGATGCCCTGGAAGCGGAGATCCGCACCGGGCTGAACAACGTCTGCAACGACGGCATTCGCATCGACAGCATTGGCATTGATACCTGGGGGGTGGACTACGTTCTGCTCGACAGCCACGGCGAACGCGTCGGCCTGCCCGTCTCGTATCGCGACAGCCGCACCGACGGGCTGATGGCACAGGCCATCGCGCAGCTTGGCAAGGACAACATCTATGGCCGCAGCGGCATTCAGTTTCTGTCCTTTAACACCCTGTATCAACTGCGCGCGCTGGTTGAGCAGCAGCCGGAGCTGGTCAAAAAGGTGGCGCACACGCTGCTGATCCCGGATTACTTAAGCTACCGGCTGACCGGCAACATGAACTGGGAATACACCAACGCCACCACCACGCAGCTGGTCAATATCAACACCGACAGCTGGGATGAAACCCTGCTGGCCTGGACCGGCGCCTCACCGTCCTGGTTCGGCACGCCGACCCATCCGGGTAACGTGATCGGTTACTGGATTTGCCCGCAGGGGAATGAAATCCCGGTGGTCGCCGTCGCCAGTCACGACACCGCCAGCGCGGTGATTGCATCTCCGTTGGCCGGTAAAGACGCGGCCTATCTCTCTTCCGGCACCTGGTCGCTGATGGGCTTTGAGAGCAAAACGCCGTACACCAGCGACGCCGCGATGGCAGCAAACATCACTAACGAAGGCGGTGCCGAAGGCCGCTACCGCGTGCTGAAGAACATCATGGGGCTCTGGCTGCTCCAGAGGATGCTGAAAGAGCAACACATTGCCGACCTGCCTGCGCTTATCGCAGAGACCGAAAAGCTGAAGGCCTGTACGTTCCTGATCAACCCGAACGACGACCGCTTTATTAACCCGGTGCATATGAGCGCCGAAATCCAGGCCGCCTGTTTCGAAGCCGGTCAGCCGGTGCCTTCCCGTCCTGCCGAGCTGGCGCGCTGCATTTTTGACAGCCTGGCCCTGCTCTACGCGGATGTTCTGAGCGAGCTGGCGAGCCTTCGCGGCAAACCGTTCAGCCAGCTGCATATCGTGGGCGGCGGCTGCCAGAACCAGCTGCTGAACCAGCTCTGCGCCGATGCCTGCGGCATCACCGTGGTGGCGGGTCCGGTGGAGGCCTCAACGCTCGGCAACATCGGTATTCAACTGATGACTCTGGACGAACTTTCAGACGTCGACGAATTCCGTTCGGTGGTCACCGCGAATACCCGCCTGACCACCTTCCCCCCTAATCCCTGCCATGAAATTGCCCGCTACCGGGCGCAGTTTCAGCAAAAACGACTGACTAAGGAGCTTTGCGCATGACCACTCAACTTGAACAAGCCTGGGACCTGGCTAAACAGCGTTTCGCCGCCGTCGGCGTGGATGTCGACGCGGCGCTGCGCCAGCTCGACCGTCTGCCTGTCTCCATGCACTGCTGGCAGGGCGATGACGTCGCCGGCTTCGAGAACCCGGGCGGTTCTCTGACGGGTGGCATTCAGGCGACGGGTAACTACCCGGGCAAAGCGCGCAACGCCACCGAACTGCGTGCGGATCTGGAACTGGCGCTGAGCCTGATCCCGGGGCCAAAACGCCTGAACCTGCACGCGATCTATCTGGAGTCCGACGAGCCGGTGGCGCGTAACGAGATCAAACCGGAGCACTTTAAAAACTGGGTGGAATGGGCCAAAGCCAACAAACTGGGTCTGGACTTTAACCCGTCCTGCTTCTCGCACCCGCTGAGCGCAGACGGGTTTACCCTTGCACATGCCAACGACGACATCCGTCAGTTCTGGATCGACCATGTTAAAGCCTGCCGCCGCGTCTCGGCCTGGTTTGGCGAGCAGCTTGGCACGCCGTCGGTGATGAACATCTGGATCCCGGACGGTATGAAAGACATCACCGTCGACCGTCTCGCCCCGCGTCAGCGCCTGCTGGCCGCGCTGGATGAGGCCATCAGCGAAAAACTCAACCCGGCGCACCACATCGACGCGGTGGAGAGCAAGCTGTTCGGCATTGGCGCGGAGAGCTATACCGTCGGCTCGAACGAGTTCTACATGGGTTACGCCACCAGCCGCCAGACCGCGTTGTGCCTGGACGCCGGTCACTTCCACCCCACAGAAGTGATCTCCGACAAAATCTCCGCCGCCATGCTCTTCGTGCCGCGCCTGCTGCTGCACGTCAGCCGTCCGGTGCGCTGGGACAGCGACCACGTGGTGCTGCTGGATGACGAAACCCAGGCGATTGCCAGCGAAATCATCCGTCATGACCTGTTTGACCGCGTGCACATTGGCCTCGACTTCTTCGATGCCTCTATCAACCGCATCGCGGCATGGGTGATCGGCACCCGCAATATGAAAAAAGCCCTGCTGCGCGCGCTGCTGGAGCCAACCGCAGCGCTGAAACAGCTGGAAGCAAACGGTGACTACACCGCGCGCCTGGCGCTACTGGAAGAGCAGAAATCCCTGCCGTGGCAGGCCGTGTGGGAGATGTACTGCCAGCGTAACGACACGCCGGCAGGCAGCCAGTGGCTGGAAAACGTGCGGGCGTATGAGAAAGACGTGTTAAGTCAGCGCGGGTAATTTTGCCCTCACCCTAACCCTCTCCCACAGGGAGAGGGAACTTTTACCCCCTCTCCCTGTGGGAGAGGGCTGGGGTGAGGGATTTCACCTCACCGCGATAACTGGAAAAGAAAACTATGCAGACCATCACCACCTCCTGGTTCGTCCAGGGCATGATCAAAGCCACCTCTGATGCCTGGCTGAAGGGCTGGGACGAGCGTAACGGCGGCAACCTGACGCTGCGCCTGGACGACGCAGATATCGAACCCTACACCGCCGATTTCCACCAGAAGCCGCGCTATATTGCCCTGAGCCAGCCCATGCCGCTGCTCGCCAATACGCCGTTTATCGTCACCGGTTCCGGCAAGTTCTTCCGTAACGTCCAGCTCGATCCAGAGGCCAACCTTGGCGTGGTGAAAGTGGACAGCGACGGCGCGGGCTACCACATCCTGTGGGGCCTGACCGATGAGGCGGTACCCACGTCTGAACTGCCGGCACACTTCCTCTCCCACTGCGAGCGCATCAGGGCGACTGACGGCAAAGACCGCGTGATCATGCACTGCCACGCCACCAACCTGATCGCCCTGACCTATGTGCTGGAAAACAACCCGGATTTCATCACCCGCAAGCTGTGGGAAGGCAGCACCGAGTGTCTGGTGGTCTTCCCGGACGGGGTCGGCATTCTGCCGTGGATGGTACCGGGCACCGACGAAATCGGCCAGGCGACCGCCAGAGATATGCAAAAACATTCGCTGGTGCTGTGGCCGTTCCACGGCGTCTTCGGCAGCGGCCCTACGCTTGATGAAACCTTCGGCCTGATCGACACCGCCGAGAAATCCGCTGAAGTGCTGGTAAAGGTTTATTCCATGGGCGGTATGAAGCAAACCATTACCCGCGAAGAGCTTATTGCGCTCGGCAAGCGCTTCGGCGTAACCCCGCTCCGGTCAGCGCTGGAAATATATGCATAAACCCTCGCAGACCGGACGGTCCGGGCGATAGTTAAGGAGAATTATCATGAGCTTTATGTTGGCACTGCCAAAAATCAGCCTGCACGGCGCGGGCGCTATTGGCGACATGGTTAAGCTGGTGGCGAACAAACGGTGGGGCAAAGCGCTGATTGTCACCGACGGCCAGCTGGTGAAGCTGGGCCTGCTGGACAGTCTGTTTACCGCGCTGGATGCGCACCAGATGTCATATCAGCTGTTTGACGCGGTCTTTCCCAACCCGACGGAGGCGCTGGTGCAAAAAGGCTATGCAGCATACCGGGACGCGGAATGTGATTATCTTATCGCCTTTGGTGGCGGCAGCCCGATTGATACCGCCAAAGCGATTAAAATCCTCACCGCCAATCCGGGTCCGTCCACCGATTATTCCGGCGTCGGCAAGGTGAAAAACCCGGGCGTGCCGCTGGTGGCGATCAACACCACCGCAGGCACGGCGGCGGAGATGACCAGCAACGCGGTGATTATTGACTCCGCGCGTCAGGTGAAAGAGGTGATCATCGACCCGAACATCATTCCGGATATCGCCGTGGATGATGCCAGCGTGATGCTGGATATTCCTGCGTCCGTCACTGCCGCAACGGGAATGGATGCGTTAACCCATGCCATTGAAGCCTATGTGTCCGTTGGCGCGCACCCGCTGACCGATGCCAACGCGCTGGAGGCGATTCGCCTGATAAACTTCTGGCTGCCCAAAGCGGTCGACGACGGTCATAACCTGGAAGCACGCGAGCAGATGGCGTTTGGTCAGTATCTGGCGGGCATGGCGTTTAACAGTGCTGGCCTCGGCCTCGTGCATGCCCTGGCGCACCAGCCGGGCGCGACGCACAATCTGCCGCACGGCGTGTGTAACGCCATCCTGCTGCCGATCGTTGAAAACTTTAACCGCCCGAACGCCGTAGCACGGTTTGCTCGCGTGGCGCAGGCGATGGGCGTCGACACGCGCGGCATGAGCGACGAAGCGGCCAGTCTGTCAGCGATTCAGGCGATTCGCGACCTGAGCGCCCGCGTCGGCATTCCGTCCGGCTTCAGCCAGCTTGGTGTCACCAAAGCCGATATCGAAGGCTGGCTGGATAAAGCCCTCGCCGACCCGTGCGCGCCATGCAACCCGCGCACCGCCAGCCGCGACGAGGTGCGCGAGCTGTATCTGGAGGCATTATGATCCGCAAAGCCTTTGTGATGCAGGTAAACCCGGACGCGCACGAGGAGTACGCGCGTCGCCACAACCCCATCTGGCCCGAACTGGAAGCGGTGCTGAAGGACCACGGCGCGCACCACTACGCCATTTATCTCGACCGGGAACGTAACCTGCTGTTTGCCACCGTAGAGATTGAATCGGAGGAGCGCTGGAACGCGGTCGCGAATACCGACGTCTGCCAGCGCTGGTGGAAACACATGCGTGATGTAATGCCGTCGAACCCGGACAACAGCCCGGTGAGTACCGGGCTGGAAGAGGTGTTTTATCTGGACTGACTGGTTAACGCTGCCGCGCCCGCGGCAGCGGCTATCTCCTGCCTGCTGCTTAGCGTAAACGCCGACACCACCGTAATTGCCAGCACGAAGCAGCCCAGCATCAGATACGTCTCCTGGAAGCCGATCCGGTCATACATATTTCCGGCAAAGGCGGAGAGGAAAATGGCCGCTGACTGTTTGGCAAACTGAAAGCCAATCAGATAGATAGTGGCCGAGAGTCGCGTATCAAACACGCCGGTGATGTACTTGAAGGCTCCCACCAGCAGGAACGGGACCTCCAGCGCGTGCAGCATTTTCAGGGCGATGACCTCCACGGCGGTGGTGGCAAACGACGAGCCGATGATGCGCGTCGCCATAATCAATCCGGCGATCAGCAGCGTATTTTTCGCCCCAATACGGTTAATGATCCACGGCGAGCAGAACATAATAATGGCGTTACAGATCTCCCCCGCCGTCGTCGCGAAACCAAAGGCGCGAGTGCCCTCCTGCGGCGTGGCGAAGAAGGTTTTGAAGAAGGTGGCGAACTGCTGATCAAAAACGTCATAGACGCAGGCCACGCCAATCACGTACAGAATAAACATCCACATTCTGCGCTGACGGAACAGGTTAAAGACCGTTTTCGCGGTGATCTGCGGCTGGTTGGCCCCCAGGGCATTCATCACCTGTACCGTCTGATTGGGCTTCGGCTTTGCGACCACCAGCAGCAGCATCAGCAACAGCGCCGCCGCCGATCCCATCCAGAAAACGTATGACGGATCGATACCAAACAGGATGCCCCCCGTTGAGGCGCACAGCCCCCAGCCAAGGCAGCCGAACATGCGCGCCTTGCCGTATTCAAAGGCGCTGTTGCGGCTCACGCGTTCGATATAGGCCTCAATCGCCCCGGACCCGGCCGAGAAAACAAAGCCGATATACAGCCCGCCGCTCAGCGCGCCCAGCCAGATGTTGGTTTTCAGCAGCGGCGCGAAGACGTACAGGAAGAAGGGCGCGAACAGAAACAGCAGTACAGAGATAATCCACAGCAGATGCTTTTTCAGCCCCAGCTTGTCCGAAATCACCCCCAGCACCGGCTGGAAGGCGATAGCCGACAGCGAAATGCAGGAGAAAACAATGCCGGTATGGGTTTTGTTCAGGCCGATGATGTCCGACAGCCAGATAGGCAGGAACGGAAAGCAGGTGGCCATGATGAAGAAGTAGAGAAAGAAGAACAGCCCGAAGATCCAGAAGTTAGGGTTGTCTTTGTGGGTACAGGTTGTTGTGTTCATTATTTTTATCCTCAACGGAGGGCCAGTTTCCCGGCCCGTCACCCTTACACGCGTTCCACACCAATCAGAATGGCGGTTTCCGGATCGAGAATCGGCAGCGCAATACCCGCCTGCATCAGCCACTCACCGTTCACCGTTTGCGGTGTCTCCATCCATGCCGGCAGCTTGCGCATGGTGTGCCCGCCCTCTCCCGTAATCTGAATATTCGGGTGATCGAGCAGCGAGATACGGTACTTCGCGCTGGCCTCCAGCCCCGGCATGCGCAGCGGCATCATCAGGGTATAATCCGGCATCGCGAGCTGGCTGATGATAAACAGCCCCTGCGACTTATCTTCGCTCACGATCCCCTGTGCCAGCGTGGTGGCGTCCGGCATATCCACGCGCCACTGGGTGCCGTGGTGGATCACCTCGCGCCACTGCTTGTGCAGCGCAGCGTAATGGCGATAACCTTCGCGCTCTTTCTCATCGACGGTGAGCGGATCCAGCTCCAGCCCCATATGGCCAAACAGCGCCGTCAGGCCGCGGAAGGCAATGCTGTGCTGGCGGAACGTCGCGTGGCATTTATGATGACCGATATGCGCGCCCATCACCTCCGGCGGGAAGAAGTAGCTCATGCCGCGCTGAATAGCGTTGCGCTCCAGCGCGTCGTTGTTGTCGGACGCCCAGAAGCGATGGCAGCGGGTCAGCACCTCGTAATCGATTCGTCCGCCACCGGAGGAGCAGGATTCAAATTCAATATGCGGGAAACGCTCGCCCAGCACATCTAAAAGTCGATAAAACTGGCGGGTCTGCGCGTCGGCGGCGGCTCTGCCGTTATGGCCAGGCTGCACCAGCTCGCGGTTCATATCCCATTTCACATAATCAACCGCATGCTCGCCCAGCAGCCAGCTCATGCGCTCCACCAGGTAATCAAACGCTTGCGGAATGTTCAGGTTGAGCACCAGCTGGTGTCGTCCGGTCGCCTGCGCGTAACCCGGCAACGCCAGAACCCAGTCGGGGTGCGCGCGGTAGAGATCGGAATCCGGGTTGATCATCTCCGGTTCAATCCAGATGCCGAACTCCATGCCGAGTTTTTTGACGTGGTCGATCACTGGCCGCAGGCCGTTCGGGTATTTTTTCTCATCCAGATACCAGTCGCCCAGCGCAGCATGGTCGTCGTTGCGCCCTTTAAACCAGCCGTCGTCGATGATAAAGCGTTCCACACCCAGCGCGGCCGCCTCGTCAGCCATACGCATGATGTAGTTCGGATCATGGTTGAAGTAGATCCCCTCCCAGGTGTTGAGATGGACCGGACGCGGTTTGTTTTCCGGGAAACGGATGATGTTGTCGCGCAGGTAGCGGTGAAACTGCTGGCTCATGCCGTTCAGCCCGTGCGCGGAGTAGCTCGCATAAAGGCGTGGCGTCCAGAGCGTTTGTCCCTCTTCCAGCGACATCTCTCCTGGCAGGTAGAGCGCTTCCGCTTGCAGATAGCGACGGCCATCGGTTTTGGCTTGAGCGCGAAGGCGATGGTTGCCGCTCCAGCCCAGATGCACACCCCAGACGTCGCCGTGCATTTCGCTGAACGACGGCGTGCCTGAAATGAGCGCCGGGAAGTGTTCGTGAGACGTTCTACCCCGGCGGTTCTCAATCACAAAGCTGTCATGCTCCAGCATGACGCGGTGCGGCTGGAATTCACGGATCCAGCGGCCATGAAACGCCATCACCTCCCGGGCGCGCTCCACCACGGGCAGCGTGACGGCAAAACGGTCCACCTGCCACGCCTGCGATTTCAGGTTGGTTACGCCGTGCCGCACGACCAGCACGCCGCTGGCGTCCAGCGCCAGCTCGCTGGTCAGGCGCAGGCCCGCGTGTTCATCTTCTGCCGTTATCGTCAGGGTTTGTCCCTGCTGCTGCACGTCGGTGGTGCTAAAAACCGGGGAACCATCCAGCCCCTGCCGGTGCCCCTCAATGCCGGGTGAACCAAACAGGCCGTGTCCAGGTTCAGCCATCAGCGTAACCGGGGAATCCACGTCGAGCCTGCCGTTAGCCACCGGGCGTTCGAGCGTAGCGGCATCCTGCGGCGAAAAGTGCTGAAGGTGCGGCCCCCAGTAGAGAATTTCGGCAAACGGGTGCGTTTTTATCACCACGTCCACCGTGTTGCTTACGAGTCGAAATAAGGAATCTTGCATCAGACATCTCCTGTCATCGGGATGTCCTGAGTGTTGATCCGAAACGTTTCGGATACAAACCAAAACGTTTCGGATCTGTGATCGGGTTTGGAATTTTGCGTTGTTTACGCCGTCTGGCCTGGGGAGAATTCCGGCTGCCAGAGCACCTGAAGTTTGTCGATGTCGTCGCCGTTAATCAGCTGGCGCACCATATCGGCAATCTGCTTCCCGACGCCCTGACGGGTAGACTGGATCACCGCCGCCACGTCGATATCGACGATGCTGTCCTGGGGCAAACCGTCGTAGACCACCAGCGATACGGCATTCTCGCCGGTTAGACGGCCAAGCTGTGCCAGCGCCATTGCCGCGCCGTCGCCGTGGGTGTTGCAGTCGGTGATGATGGCCGTGGGGGGGTGCGGCAGAGAGAGCAGCTCTTTTGTTGTGGCGTAGCCGACCCGGCGGGAAGGCGGCATGGCGCGCAGCCACTCGCTGGACAACCCGGCTTCACGCAGCGCATCCAGATAGCCCTGGCGACGCTGGGTGATAAACGCCTGGTTGTTACTTTCGCCAAGCAAAGCAATACGCTGATGGCCTTTTTCGATCAGCCAGCGGGTGGCCTGATACGTGCCGGCGTAGTTGTCGAAATCAAACCATGCATAGGGCTGCGGCAGCTGACTGCGTCCGAGAGCCAGAAAGGGGAATCCGGCAGCCTGAAGCTGCTCCAGGCGCGGATCGTGATCCAGCGTGTGCGCCACAATCAGCGCATCCACGCGACGGCTTTGCACCATGCGCATATAGCTGTGTTTATCGGCCAGATCGTCATCGGCAATCAGCAGGAGATCGATTTCATGTCGCGCAAGTTCGTGGCTAATTTCGCCGACCATGTCCATAAATACGCTGTTATTGAGCGGAACAGGATGTACCGGAAAAACCAGCCCCACCGCGTCGATCTTGCCCATCTTCAGACGACGGGCAAAGGTATTAGGACGATAGCCGCGTCGCTGGGCTTCCGCTTCCACGCGGGCGCGCGTCTCGCTGGAGACGTCGTCATATCCGTTGAGGGCACGACTGACGGTGGTAACCGAAAGCCCCAGTTCTTTGGCGATAGCTTTAAGCGACATGCGTTTCCGTTTCTTCGTTAATTTTGTTCCGCCACCAGTAGCGCGTAGGTGTCTGGCTCCAGGGCCTTGAAGATATGCGGTTCGTCGGCGGGATAGCAAATGTAATCCCCTGCCTCCAGCACCTCAGCGGCATCAAGCAGACCGACCAGCGCCCGGCCCTGGGTCACAATAATATGTTCAACTGACCCCGGTGAATGGGGCTGGGAAATACGATCGGCACCTGGCTGGGTGATGAGCAGGTAGACATCGCGCCGTGCGCCCGGGGGGCATGCCGCCAGCAGAATGGCTTCGTAATTGGCCTGCCCGGCGACCACTTTTGTGCCTTCACCGCGGCGGATCACCTGCGTGGTCGGTTGCTGCGGCTCCAGTAACCGTGCAAAGGGAATATCCAGCGCCACACATAGCGACCACAGCGTCTCAAGGCTGGGATTGCCATTGCCGGACTCCAGCTGCGAAAGTGTGGATTTGGCGATACCGGCACGGCGAGCAATTTCCGCCAGTGAAAGTCCGGTTCGCAGGCGTTCTCGCACCAGACTTTTGGCGATCACGCTGATTGGCTGCGTCATAAACGGCCTCTTGTTCTATAAATCGAACGATTCGTTCATCTTGTAAACCGAATCTGATCCGTTCATTATAATGGATACACGTTCGATATGGCTAAAATTGTATGAAACGTTCTCTCTCTTGCCTGAAAGGCGACACCATCAAAGCAATTATCCTCGTTTGCCTCGCCGTTGGCGTGGTGGGGATGTCATACGGCTCGCTGGCGATGGCCTACGGTTTCCCGCTATGGGTACCGTTTGTACTGTCTATTACCGTGCTGGCGGGGGCCTCGGAGTTTATGTTTATCGGTATCGTGGCGAGCGGGGGTAACCCACTGGCGGCGGCCGCGGCCGGGCTGCTGGTGAACGCCCGCCATGTGCCGTTTGGCGTTACGGTGCGCGAACTGGTGGGTAAACGCGGTTTAAGCTTTTTGGGCTGCCACATCATGAACGACGAAAGCGTGGTGTTTGGGCTGTCGCAAAAAACCCCGGAGCAGCGCAAAACGGCCTACTGGCTGTGCGGCCTGGGCGTTGCCATTCTCTGGCCGCTGGGTACCCTGCTGGGTGCCATGGTCGGAAAACTGTTGCCGGCCCCGGAAACCATCGGGCTGGACGCGGTATTTCCGGCCATTTTGCTGGCCTTAGTGGTTCCGGCGTTTAAAAACCGCACCACGTTTATCCGCGCCTGCAGCGGCGCCGCCCTGTCGCTGGCCGCCGTACCGTTCGCTCCGGTGGGCTTACCGGTACTGCTCTCTTTACTCGGTCTCGCCGCGAGGAAAAAATAATGGAAAACATGACCCTCTTTATCCTCGGTATCGCCATTCTGTCAGCAGGGACCTATCTGATGCGTCTTGGCGGGGCGAAACTGGGTAGCCGACTGGCGCTGTCCGAGCGATCTCAGGCGCTGCTGTCGGATGCGGCAACGGTGTTGCTGTTTTCCGTGGCGCTGGCGACCACCTTCTATGAAGGGGAACATTTCGCCGGGATGGCGCGGGTGCTGGGCGTGGCGTTTGCGGTGTTTCTGGCCTGGCGAAAAATGCCGTTAATTGTGGTGATCGTGGCGGCGGCGGTCGTTACGGCGCTGCTGCGTCTGGCGGGCATGGCATAAAAAAGCCCGACAGCACGCGTCCGTCGGGCAAGGCGGCGTTTACTGCGCCGCGAGGGTAACGTAATTCACCGTCAGCATTTCTTCGAGTTCCGCCGTGTTGCCGGTCCTGAACGCGTTATCGTTGAGATAAGTGACCACCGAGAGCGTAACGACCAGCTGTTTTCCCGCCACCTCGCTGCCGTTCACCGCCACAAGCGACGTATCCGGTGGCAGCGTAACCTCCGCTGCACCCGCGGTGACCTGCGCCGCGCCGCGCGGCACGGCCGCCAGCTGCACGGCACCATTATCCATGCGGGCCTCTTTCGCCGTGATTTTCAGCACCCCGTTGTCGCTAAAGCGATACGCTTTATTTCCACGGGCCGGGCCGTCCACCTGCAGACGGATCTTGCGCGCGTCCGGGCAGATCACCGACACCTGGATCTCACGTTCTGACGAGGCATAACCCCGGTACGTTTTTCCGGCAATATCCGTGCTGACCTCGCGCATCGCCTCCCGACGTAGCAGACCATTATTGATACTCTTTACTGACGAAACCACCTGACACTCTTCTTCTGCCAGGACGAAGGGAGCATGGCTGAGGGCGACGCAGGCCAGCAGCAGTAAACACGTGCGACGAATAATCAGAGACATTTAATGAGATGGTCACTCCCTCCTTCCCGGTACTATGCTGAGGACAGGCTTTCATTCGGAGAACTATCATGGAAAACATTGCGCTCATTGGTATCGA